>JAHKZS010000078.1 GCA_020626545.1 bacterium | reverse complement strand
GGATCTTTTCATCCTGGTTAATAACTATGTAAATCGAATTATTGAGGATAATTTCGTTATCATCTACATCCTTAAATTTAAACTCTAGCATATTCTCACCTTCGTACCGTCCTCCAACTCATCGAGCCGTTTTATTTCGGGATTTAAACTTACCAGATAACCTATATCTTTTTGGTAATTAAAAGCTATATCCCATAGAGTCTCGCTGTTTTCAACGGTATGATACATCTTTTCCTTTACGGTATAGTTTCTATCGCTGTCTTCTATAAACTCAAATCCGTAGCTTACCATATTGTCAGACGGCTCGCATAAAAGCTTAAGCTTTTTAAAATAAGCGTAGAAAGGTTTTATACCGCTTATGGTTAGAATACCGCTCTCGGATGAGTTTTGGAGCATTAAGAGTTTATTAAACTGCTCTAAGCAATCGTAACCCGTAAGCATCCCCTTACCAAATATCCTCCGGCATTTTGAAGAATTTTTTGTAGTATACGAATTACCTCGAGACAGCTTATGCTCGATAATATTATCTTCCTCAACGACTTCAACAGTTTCGGGATTATGTTCCCACTCAAAGCCTTTAAAACGTATTTTTGCCGGTTTCATCCTATCTCCGCCTCCTGTTCCTCCGAAAGAGCGCGGTTATATCTTCGACTGTCCTGCTCGAATATCTCGCTTATTCTTCTCGCGTCAGGTACGGAGTTATTATTTAAAATACTATCTTCCATATTTACTCCTTTTCGGTTGAAATTATTTTAACCTTACAGATTAGCTTACCGTCCGAATAAAACTCAGATGTCGATTTTATAAAACAGTTATTATATATAACAGAACTGTTTTCACATTCCACGGTAATCGAAAATTTATCGCCGTACAGAAACGGTTTTACGGCGTAGTATTCAAGCGTAATAATATACTTATTATCCACGGGAACTATATCGAACGCGTTGCTGTTTAAGAATTCACGCGCGTACTTCTCGGTGCGGAATTCCTCTACGCCGAGGCTTTTCAAACCTGAGATTTCCATATCGTCCATATAAATCTTTAAATCGGATTTTACAGGTACTACACTCATACTGCCGCCTCACATAAAACATATTCTATTTCAAAGGTAATTTTCCTGTATACAGCGGCGGTTGTGCTTTCGTATCTTATGGGACTTATCTTGCTTTTGACTATATAGCCGTCGGAATCCGCGGATAAAACCGCGTCTTTTAATCTAATACACTCACAAGTCAAGCTGTCGCCCGATACACTATCGCCCGCGTAAACCCTGAGCGTTAAATCGGCGAGGTAAACTTCTCCGACGGTATCAAACTTAAAGAGCCTGGATATATACGAATTTCCTTTTTCGATTGTATCTAAATCAACCACCGCGGTTATACCCTCGTGCGAAGGATTGTAATCCTTTTCGTTATAAGCTTTTAAAAACTTTACGCTCTCAAAATCGCTGCTTTCTTTAACCGTGTTTATTAAACTGTCCGCGATCTCAATAATACTATTCATAATCATCACCTGCTTATTCTGTGCGGGCGGTTAATACCGCCCACACATATAAATCTTTATTCTTAACACGATAAGCCTCTACCGACTTTACGCGGAAGCTGTGTTCGCCGTCGTTAATAACGAGCGATTTTTTTAATTTATCCTTGTATTCGGGATTGGTAATCAAGATATAGTGCCGTCCGTCATATACTCCCGCGGGAAGCCGTTTAGGCGTAAAATACGTTTTATTGCGATAATGGAACGGCTGTAAAATTCCCTTTATAACGGTAGTATTGCCATTTATCACGGCGTTAAATACGGTTGAGTATTTATTAATATATTTTTCTACATTTCTCAATCACTTCACCCTCTTAAAAGAAAAGAGAGTTTTCTCGGTATCGGCGATATCCTGTAAACTTTCAAGCTCCGATTCCCACATTTCCTTAGCGGCTCTTAACTTATCGTTGTTAAAGCTTAAACGCAAATCTCCCGCCGAAAATGAGCTCTCGTCGCTGATAGTATAACTGAGATACCTGTAGTAAGCGTACACCGCGGCGGCGTTATCGAGACGTTTTTCGTCCAGCTCGAAAACATCCTCCTTGGTAACTAAGCTTCCGATATACTCCCTCGCCTCGTTTATTAAATCTGACCACTTTAATGCTTCGCTGTCGTCTAAGCCTGAAATAAGCTTAAATCTGCTTAACGTATTTTCCGCGTTCATAACTACCTCTTAGTAAGAGAGAGCCTTAGCAGATTCGTTGAAGATTTTAGCGAATCCCGCGGTACAGCTGATAGCGGCGCGCTCGAGCTGGCGGTCGATTAACTTATCGTAATCGGTTACAACGTCGCCCGCCTGAACCATCTCGAGAGCGCAGTTCTTATCGATACCGATAATCTTATCGGTAGTAATAGACGGCGCGTGAAGGAGATTAGCTCCGAGCGGAGTAATCATCTTGCCTGTACCCTGAAAGTTAAGTCCCGCGTTACTATCCTTCATCTCGTCTAAAGAGAGAAGCTTTTTCATAGCCGAAGTCGGCGCGAGAATAGTGTTGAGCTCATAAGGACTGAGCTTAGCCCAAAGCTTTAAGAGATCGGCGTAAGTAATACCGGCGTCGCTGTCGTCGAGACTTATTACCTCGCAGGGATTGCTGTTGCCGTCGCCGTTTAAGAGAACGTCCACAGCGTCGTTGAGCTGAGCACGTCTGATATAAGCGCCGATCTGGTTAAGAGTAACGGTAAATAAATCGAGTCTCTGGAATCTTAACGCCTCGTAGGAAGAAACAAGCATTCTTCCTCTTTTATGAAGCTTAACGAGGTTTTCCTGAGTTTTAACGACGGTCTGAGGAATAGCCGCTCCCTCGGAAACAACCTTTAAGCTCTTATCGTCCTCGGACGGTACCGAAGCAACGCTTCTGTAGTCCATACCGTCGATATTGGTAACGGTAGCTACGATATCGGGAATAATATCCGCCTGTTCCATACCCTGTTTAACGGCACGGCTTACGTACTCGGGGAAAAGCGCGGCGGAGTTACTTGTCTGGAAGAACTTTTCTACGCAGTCGCTTCCCTTACCCGAAACCTTAATATCAAATCTTTTGAGCTGACGTCCGAAAGCGTCCAAGCCCTCTAAGGAAGTACCTTTGTACTGTTCGGACGGATCGAGCGTCTCGAGTACATCCGTAAGGCTTTTGGAACCCGACTGGTACATACCTTTCTCAATTGTAATAGTGTCAAAATTAGCCATATTTCCTCCTTAAAGAATAAATCCTACTGTGTGATTTTCGGAATCCGAATAGATAACCTTGTGCTTAGCGGCTGAGTTAGACGCCTGAACCGTATCAGCGGCAGAAGCGCTTAAACCCGTAAAGCCTACGCTTACCGTACCGCTTGACTTAGCCTCTACATAGCCCGAAAGCTGTACCGCGGCGTAATCACCGCGAACACCTACGCAGTATCCGATAATCTCGTCACCTGAAGAAGCGGCGGTTACTGTATAATCACCGCTGATTTTTACAAACTGACCGGCGGTTAAATTACCGCTCGCGATAAATGTCGCTACGTTTTCGCCGTAGCCTTTAAAATCTACGTTCATATAATCCTCCTAAATTTTAAACTGAGTGTTTTTATCTTCTTTGCTATCGTTTTTCTCGGCAAAAAGCTGAGGCTTAATAACCTCGTTCTTGTCGAGCATCTTTTTATAGGCGGTTTTAAACTCTTTGAGTTCGTCGATAGAAAGCCCGTCTGTAACCGACTTCATAGTAGCTCTCGAAATCTCGGGCTGTACAATCGCGCTGTATTTAAGCACATCTGAAATCAGAGTATTTCTGTAAACAGCGCCGTCGGCAGCCTGTTTTTTGAGCGATTCGATATAGGACTTGAGCTTTTTTGAATCGTTATCCGAAAGAGTTAACGCTCCGCCGTTTTCAATCATCTTTAAAATATCGGACATCTTACTTTCCTTTCTTTTAAAACTTTTAATAACTCCCGCGTTACGCTGAGACGGTACGGCTACAAAGCTGAACTCGTAAGCGTCGAACGGATTAACAAGTTCCCCGAAACACAACTCGTTATTATAGGTTTCGCCCTTAATGTGAGCGCACTCGCAGGAGTTCATCTCGTTTTTACATATACTGCAAACCGTCTTTTCCACGGCGCAGCCAACGCTTACCTCGCGGGTAATTCCGCTGTCGATAGACATACGAAGCTCCTCGTTGCCGTCGGTCACAGGCATATATGCTCTCGCGACAATCCTGAAATAGTCGTCGCCGACCGAGTTTTTTTTACCCTGAACCGCCTCGAGCTCACAGCTGATAATACGAGCCGACTGATTCTGAGCCTTCGGGTTATGGTCAAATATGCCTGTTTTGCCGACAAATAAATTTGAAAGCTTTTCTAAGCTCTCTACGGTAAAACGCTCAAAATCCCTGTCAACATCATTATCACAAAGTACAACCGAGAATACATATACCTCGTCGGCGCTGAGTTCGCGCCTTGTGTATTTGTTGATAAGCTCAAGCTCGCCGTCTCTTAAAGCGGAGCTTTTAATAACCTGTTTGTTCTTCATTTTTCACCTCAACTCGCTTTTCAATCTCTAAAGCCTGCGCGTTATTAAGGCGCGCCTGTGAAAGCTCTACCTCATCCTGCAGGTTGATTAAATCCCAATTAACCTCAACATAGTCGTCGTATCCCGAAAGCCTGAGATACAGCTTACAAATTTTAGCGATTACGGGCGAAATAAGAGTTCTGTAGAACTCCAGCTCGCTCGTAAGAATATCCGCCTGCTGAGTGCTCATTCTCTCGGTACTGGACCAGCTTATTCCGAGCACGAACGGAGGAAGCGAAAGCTTCGCGATAATCTGCTCGAGCACGTGCCTGATAGGAACATCGCAGTCGAGAACCTGATTATCAGCCCCGATAACCTTAACATTGACGTCACCTACCGACACAAAATCGCAAACCTCGCTCGAGCGCATAGCCTTGCTCCATTCGTCCGCAATCTGCTGAGCCTGTTTCTTCGTAATTGAAGCCGAGTTATTGTCGGGCCTATATGTTACGGCGAATCTTACGTCGCCGACACGTTCCCAATTCGTGCGGATGCTGTTAAAAATAGTGAGCAATATCTCGCTTACGAACGGAAGCCCTCTCATTATCGAGGTACCCCTAACCGTACCCGGTTCGGGATTAAGCAAGGTCGGAATAATAAGCTCCTGAAACTGAGCGGGAGTATTATTGCCGTCATTTCGGCATACCTTAAGGTTGAGCGGACTTTCATCCGCGACGATACTAACGTCCTTCAAGCTGGCGTTATAAAGGGCGAGAATATTACTCCTGCTCTTATCGAGGACAATCTCCCCGACCGCCTCGCCGTATGTGAGAAGCTCGTTGATATAAGTAGTGATAAACGGGAAAATACCGTGGTTACCGCCGTTAGTGAGTACAGTGTTCAAAAACAGCTCAAGCTGTTTATCAATCTCCTTGTTGTTAGTGGTTACGGTAAAATTCCCCATAAGCCTTACTGTCTTATCTATAGCCGCGTCTATAATCGGCACGGCTTCTCTAAGACTCGAGTAAAGCTCATATTCCGCCTCCCTCATCGGCGAATAGTTTTTCAGCGCGGCGTAGGGATGTGAACTCGAAGTCGAGGGAACCTGATACACACGAGGAGAGTTATCATCTCCTTTTTTATTTCTTTTAAAGAAATTCATAAATCCTCCTATCTCTTTGCGGCAATCACCATAAAATCGTCGCCGCTGTCGAGAATTGTACTGACAAAATACCTTATGTCATCCATAGCGTGATCGTTTTCCTTTATCGGAGTATCCATACCGTTTTCATTCCATCGGTAAAGCGAAAATTCCCTTATGCTGTCCGGGCAGTTATCACAGATTTTAATACGACCGTCCTTTAAGGCGGTACTCGTAAGCCGTATTCCGTTAATAACGTCGTTAACAGCGGGAGTTACCTCGTATTTACCGTGACGGCGGATAGTTTCGATAAACGAAGCCGCCGACGGATCTACCGTGATTTTCCCTATCTTGCGATCTCCAATAAGCTCTACAAGCGCGTTGTAATGCTCCTCATCGGTACGCTGAAAGCCTTCCCTTCGGGAATCAAAGTAGACCTCGTCAACTCGATACCACACTTCGTTTTTAAGCGCCCATAGTCCGAAAGAAGCGGGATTTACCGTTCCGTAGTCTATCGAAACGGCGTACTTCTCAAACGGCTTTTCAGGCACCTTTACAAAAGAGCTGTCCTTCATAAAAGGATAGACCGCTCCCGAAACGGCAACCCATTTTCCGAGAATAAACCTCTCGTAAAAATTACCTGTATAGAGATTTTCGTACCGTTTAATCGTAGACTCCGAAAGTGACGGATTATCCCTCATAGTAAAGTGGAGATAAAGCGCGTTTTTACTATCGACGTGTTTTATCCAGTTGCGGTAAAACCAGTGCGCGGGATATTCGGGGTTGCAGTTAAACCAGTAACGGCTTCCCTCAACCGAACACCTCGCCAAAGCCTGCTCCACAAACGACCTCGGCATAAGCGCCACCTCGTCGAACAATACTCCCGAAAGCGTCATACCCTGTATAAGAGCGGCGCTTCCCTCATCCTTTCCGCCGAAAAGATAGATACGGTTAACTCTGCCCCTGTAAGTTAAAACCAAAAGATTTTGGCTCAACTTTTCGTCAACCGTAAAACCCAGCCGGCGTAAAGTATCGGTCATCGGGGTGATGATATTCCGCCTAGCGCTTCGGATAGTTTTTCCGCAGATTGCGAAACTTGAATTATTAAATCGGTAGAACATCCAGAATACGAATGATAACGACATACAGAATGTTTTACCTGAACGTACAGCGCCGTCGCATATTATCGCGGTTTTATCCGAGCTTTTACTTTCGTTACACCACCACGTAAGAACCTCGTACTGTTTTTCTGAAAAAGGTTTAATCTCCATCTTTACCATTAAGTTTCTTCGCGCCCTCAATTAGAGCGTCGTAAAACGGCACGGCTTCTTCCACGTTATCAAAACCGTCGAGCAAGCTTTTAATCGCCTTGAACCTGTCGAAAAACTTAATTTCGGTGGTATCTCCCCTGCGTTTTATTTCTGAAACCATAAAGAGATCCGCGCCCTCGGGTAAGTTTTTAGATTCCTCGTCGGAATAGATAAGGTTTACCGCGTCGGAAACATTTCCCACAGCGAGCCTTATTAGAGCGCTTTTCGCGATATACTCAGCGCTTCGGTTAATCCTCTCGCCCAGTCGGTTAATCTCGGCGTTAATCTCATCTCTGCCGAGAAGCTCGTAAGGATCTTTAGATATACCCGAAAGCTTAGCCGCGACGTTAATATTTCCCGTCTCGAGATATTTTCTGCAAAAAGCCTTTTCTTTTTTATTTAGCTGTGACATCTTATCCTCCTTTCATTCAGCTCTCACTAATAACGCAAAAAACGAAAAAATTGCATACTTTTATGCAATTTTTTGAAAATTTTATTAAATTATTTTATTTTTTTATAATTTAGAGTATTGAATTAATTGTCATTCTGAGCGGTTGCGAAGCGAATTTGCGACAGCAAATAGTCGAAGGATCTTTAAGATATTTCGACTCCGTTACGCTGACGCTCCGCTCAATATGACAGAAAAAAAGCGCAAAAAAAGGCGAGCGCTTTTAAGCGCCCGCCTATACTATATTATATATTAATTAGAAATATAGATATATTCGTCGTCAAAGTAAATATCCACATCCTCGTTATACATTTTATCTATATGAAGCAAGTTACTGATAAAAGGATCTACATCAACACTCTTTCTTTCAGAAAGATTTTCCGCGACGGCAATCATTTTATCGTTGTTAAAACTTTCCAATCTGTCGCCCGCGTTCATAAGTCCTTTATCAACTTTGTTATCCTTTAAGAACTGCATTTTCCTAGCGAATGTTCCGAGTCCTTTCGCCGCTTGTGCCGCTTTTTTCTTAGCGATTGTCTCAACCGCTCCGCTGAAAAAGCTATCCATCTTTTCGCTGCATTCCTCAAACACTTCGATATATTCTTTAGTACAATAATTTATCCTGTCAATAACCCGCCCGATATAATTATGCTCAAAATTACCGAGTAAAAGTACCTCGACATACGAAGAAAACGCATATAAATATACAGAAAACTGATAATCTCCCAAAATAGCGAGCAATTCCCGCTTTTTAGCGTTGACATCTTTATTCATATGAAATAACGTAAAATTACTGTCAAAAACACCTCTCGCCTGTTTTTTATAAAACTCTATATTTTGTCCTGACTTCTGTTTTATATCCAGCACTTTAATATGGTTATTATTAATGTACCTCTCATTTCCCCAGTTATATTTATAGTTATTCAAAATATCGGACAGCGTATTTAAATTACCCGCAAGCTCCGCTTTTTCTTTTTCCTCGATAAAATCAAGTATCTTCTCCTGAGTTTCGGATATTTTATCCAGCTTTCTCGAGATAGTAACAAGAGCCGCCGCGGTCATCATCATATAAGGGTTGCAGTTAAGAATTGCGCCCGCGCTGTCGGCGGGAGTTAAACGAGCCTGTCCCATAATCCGATTATCGTCGCCGAGTAAAGTACCCAACATACCCGAACCGTCCTTAAATTGCGCCAAATGAGCTCCGCCCGGAATGGTAACCTGAAACAGGTTCTTAGTCATTTTCTTAGAAGCGACATTATAAACCGCGGTAAATACAGGACGGAATGTACTTCCGAGCGCGTATATTTCCGTTAAAGGCAAACGAGTATAATCGGTAACGTCAACTTTTTCCGCCTCATGTACAGTAGCATAAAAATCGACATCCGTCATCTCCTCGATTATATTTTTCTTTAGCTCGTCCATAAACATCCCTCGCTATCCAAGGCCATTATAACACATCTTTTTTTACGGTTCAATAAGAAACTAAATTAGTTTCTTAAAAGTGAAAAAAGCCAACGCTAAAACAAGCGTTGGCTCATAAATTCGTTCTTTAATTATCTGTCACGTCTGGGACGGCGGTCATGATGTCTGCGCAGACGCGAATTCTTTCTATCCTCGTCAGGGTCATTCTCGGGCTCTAAACCGTCAACCTCGATAAGGACAGCTCTGCGGCTTAAGTTAAGACGTCCCTTGTCGTCAATTTCGAGAACCTTAACTCTGATAACGTCGCCTACGTTTACAACGTCTGTAACCTTATTAGTACGCTTAACGTCGAGCTGGCTTATGTGGCAAAGTCCCTCTTTACCGGGAGCGATCTCAACGAACGCGCCGAAGTCCATAATTCTTGTAACCTTGCCGTAGAACATAGCGCCCGGCTCGGGATCGTTAGCGATAGTCTCAATCATAGCTAAAGCGCGCTTACATTTCTCGGTATCAATACCGGAGATAAATACATTGCCCTTATCGCCGTCTTCCTCGATATCAACCTTACAATCGCACTGAGCCTGGATTTCCTTAATAACCTTACCGCTCTTACCGATAACCTCGGAAATCTTCTCCGCGTCGATTGTAGTAGTGAACATCTTGGGAGCGTATTTTGAGAGCTCGGGACGAGGCTCGGCAATAGCCTTGAGCATAATCTCGTCGAGAATATAGTTACGAGCCTTATGAGTTTTCTCGAGCGCTTCTTTAACCATCTCGGGAAGAAGTCCACTGATTTTAAGGTCCATCTGGATAGCTGTGATACCGTCTTTAGTGCCGGCAACCTTAAAGTCCATATCACCGAAGAAGTCCTCAAGGCCCTGAATATCAACCATAGTCATCCATCTCTCGCCCTCGGTGATAAGTCCGCAGGAAATACCGGCTACAGGAGCCTTAATAGGAACACCCGCGTCCATAAGAGCAAGTGTTGAACCGCAGACTGAACCCTGAGAGGTTGAACCGTTAGAGGAAAGAACCTCGGATACAAGTCTTAAAGCGTACGGGAACTCCTCTACAGGAGGAATTACGGGGAGTAAAGCTCTCCCAGCTAAAGCTCCGTGACCGATTTCACGACGTCCGGGGCCGCGGCTGGGCTTAGTCTCGCCTACCGAATAGCTCGGGAAGTTGTAGTGATGGATATATCTCTTTTCAGTTTCGCCGTCAAGACCGTCGAGAAGCTGTTTCTCGGCAACAGAACCGAGTGTAGCGATTGTGAGAACCTGAGTCTGACCTCTGGTAAACAAACCTGAGCCGTGAACTCTCGGAAGAACTCCAACCTCGGAAGCGAGCGGGCGGATATCGTCCATCTCACGACCGTCAACACGCTTCTGCTCGTCTAATAACCAACGGCGTACGATAGTTTTCTGAGTTTTATAAAGACATTCGTCGATTTTAGCCTCGCTCTCGGGATAAATCTCGTCGAATTTCTCGTGTACAGCCTCGTAAATAGGCTTTAATCTCTCGTCACGTACAGTCTTATCGTCTGTATCGAGCGCAACCTTTACATCCGCCTCGGCAAAGTTGTAAACTGCCTCGAACATTTCGGGATCGGGATCATTTGACGGATAAGTAAACTTCTCTTTACCGATTTCGGCAACAATACCGTTAATAAACTCGATAATTTTCTGGTTAGCCTTGTGGCCTGCCATAATAGCGTTGTACATTGTTTCGTCGTCAACGCAGTTAGCGCCAGCCTCGATCATAGCGATTCTCTCGCTTGTGGAAGCGACTGTAGTAGCCATATCGGACTTAGCTCTCTGTTCTTCGTTAGGGTTAATAACGATTTCGCCGTCAACCAAACCTACGGAACATCCGCTGATAGGGCCGTTCCAGGGAACGTCTGAGATCGAGATTGCGATAGAAGTACCGACCATAGCCGCGATTTCGGGCGAACAGTCAGGATCTACAGCCATAACTGTACATACAACCGAACAGTCGTTACGCATATCCTTCGGGAAAAGCGGACGAATAGGACGGTCGATTACACGGCTTGTTAAGATAGCCTTTTCGGAAGGACGTCCCTCACGCTTTAAGAATGAGCCCGGGATTCTGCCGACGGCGTACTGTTTCTCCTCGTAATCTACTGAAAGCGGGAAGAAATCAACTCCGTCTCTGGGCTTAGCGGAAGCTGTAACGGCAACGTGTACAACTGTCTCTCCGTAAGTTACGAGACAAGCTCCGTTAGCGAGCTGAGTCATTTTGCCTGTTTCAATTTTTAAAGGTCTGCCTGCGAATTCTGTTTCGAACACTTTGTAGTTCGGAAACTCCATTTTTTTATTCATAAAAAAATCCTTTCTGAGTTTAAAACTCAAATATATTTCACAGGATTTTTTGCGTCACTTAGCAATAAAACCAACATACAAAAAGGTATTTTATACGCTCGTTTTACCGCTAAAGCGAGTGCGTAAAAATCCTGTAATAAACGAGATATAGGGCAAACGTCGCCGCTTGCCCTAAAATTTTCTTATTTACGGATACCGAGTCTCTTAATAATAGAACGATATCTCTCAATATCTACCTTAGTAAGATATTTGAGGAGAGAACGTCTCTGACCAACCATCTTTAAAAGGCCGCGTCTGGAGTGATGATCCTTCTTGTGCTCTTTAAGATGCTCGGTTAAATCGTTGATTCTCTTAGTTAAAAGAGCGATCTGAACCTCGGGAGAACCTGTATCTCCCTCGTGAGTTGCGTACTCGGCAATAATAGCCTGTTTTTCTTCTGGTAACATTTTAATTCCACCTTTATAAATTATTAGCATAAACGCAGGTTAAGGCTGTGAAATTCCGATATTACGGCTTAATCCAAAATCCGCGTAAAAGTCTATCGAGAGTTATTATAACACAACGGCTGTAAAAAGTAAAGAGTTATTTTTAATTCTATTATAGAATAATTGTTCCCTCTCTAATATCTTTTTAAACAGAAAAGTCGGCTAATCCAAACGGAAAAGCCGACTGAAGTTCAATTAAATTAGCTTTTTACAATTTTTGTAATCTGCTTACCTATAAATTCCTTCTCCTCAGAATTCATACTTCTGTACGCAAGAATAATCTGCTCCTCTGTAGGAGTAAGCGAATTAAGCGAGTCGCCCTTATTATCACCCGAAGCGACTAAGGCAGCCATTTTTTCGTCCGTGTAGCCGAGCAGCGTATTAAAATCCACATCCAAAATTCTGCAAATCTTTTTAAGCTTCTCCTGGCCGGGCTCCGACTTCCCTGTCTCATAATAGGTATATGTCGAGCGTGATATGTTTAACATATCCGCCATTTCCTGCTGTGAATATTTAGAATGTTTCTTCCGAAGATCTCTTAAGTGTCTTCCAAACGATTTCGACATAAAGATCACTCACCTTTCTGCATTCCGTTTAGTATGAAAATATACAATATATTCTTGTATATCCTATACTTTAGCTATAGTATAAAATAGAAAATTTTCAATGTCAATACAAGTGGGTAAATTGTCACAGTTTATTTTTAAAAAAGTACATTTTTGAAATTTTGTAGGTATTAGACTTGCAAAAATGTGACATTATTGGTATAATATAAGTTAATTGAGGAGTGCTGGTGTAGCTCAGTTGGTAGAGCATCTCACTCGTAATGAGAAGGTCACGTGTTCAAGTCACGCCACCAGCTCCATCAAGGCTGATATCTATAGGTATCAGCCTTTCATACTTTTTATACTTTACCCATATTTTAAAATTATTATAAAAACGGGTATTTTTTCTTATTAATTCTTTTTTATGTAACAGAATTATATTAAGAGCTTTTTAAAAAATTTTTTGAATGAATCGGTACTTTATAATCCAAAAAATAACTCTAAAAAATAGTTATTTTTTTAACAATATTATAAATGTATAAAGTGTGTATATTTATACATAAAATGTTATGCTTATTAACTCTCAATTTTAAAAATACATTAAAAAAGGAATGGTAATTTTGGCAAAAAAACAGTTTAAATCCGAATCAAAACGTCTTTTAGACCTTATGATTAACTCGATTTATACTCACAAGGAAATCTTTTTAAGGGAGCTTATCTCCAACGCGAGTGACGCTATCGACAAGCTCTGCTTCATCTCCCTCACCGACGATAAGGTCGGCTTATCGCGAGAGGATTTTAAAATCAACCTCTCTGTCGATAAAGAAAAACGCGTTCTTAAAATCGAGGATAACGGTATCGGAATGGATAAGGAGGATCTCGATAAGAACCTCGGCACAATCGCGTCCTCAGGCTCATACCGCTTTAAGCAGGAAATGGAAAAGACCGACGACGTAGATATTATCGGACAGTTCGGCGTAGGCTTTTATTCGGCGTTTATGGTAGCTTCCAAGGTAGAAGTCTACACCAAGAAATACGGCGCGGATACAGGCTATATCTGGACAAGCTCAGGCGCCGACGGCTATACTATTAAAGAAGCCGAGAAAGAGTCCGCGGGTACGGTTATCACGCTTCATATTAAGGAAGATACCGAAACCGAGAATTACTCGGAGTTTTTGGAACAGTACCGCATAGAAGAGCTCGTTAAGAAATACAGCGATTATATCCGCTATCCTATAATAATGGATATGACGAGAAGCAAGCTCAAGGAAGATACCAAGGACAGCGATAAGCCCGAGTACGAGAGCGTTACCGAAGCGGAAACCTTAAACTCGATGGTTCCTATTTGGCAGCGTCCTAAGAAAGACGTTACCGAGGAGGAGTACGAGAAGTTCTACCACGATAAGTTCTCGGCGTTCGATAAACCCGCCAAGATTATCACAACCTCGGTCGAGGGCGTAGTAACCTACAAGGCGTTACTCTACATTCCCTCAAAAGCTCCTTTCGATTATTATACAAAGGAATACAAAAAGGGTTTACAGCTCTACTCGAGCGGAGTTCTTATTATGGAGAACTGCGAGGAGCTTTTACCCGAGCATTTCAGATTTGTAAAGGGTGTAGTTGACAGTCAGGACTTCTCCTTAAATATCTCGAGAGAAGTTTTACAGCACGACCATCAGCTCAAAACCGTAGCCAATACGCTCGAAAAGAAAATTAAAAACGAACTCTCTTCCCTGCTTAAAAAAGACAGAGAAACCTACGAGAGCTTCTACAAAGAGTTCGGTCGTCAGCTCAAATACGGCATAGTAAGCGACTACGGAATGCATAAGGACAACTTAAAAGACCTTATTATGTTCTATTCCTCAAACGAGGAAAAACTCACAACTCTGTCCGAATATGTCGACAGAATGAGCGACGAACAGAAGTACATCTACTTCGCTACAGGCGAAAGCGTAGCGGCAATCAGCAAGCTTCCTCAGGCGGAGATGGTACTCTCCAAGGGCTACGAGGTACTTTACTGTACTCAGGAAATCGACGAGTTCACACTACAGACCTTAATGCAGTACGGCGAAAAGCAATTCAGAAGCGTTGACAGCGACGACCTCGGTATCGAAAACGATAAAGACGAGAGCAAGAACGAGGACAACAGCGAGGTATTAAAGTTCGTAAGAGACGCTCTCGGCGACAAGGTAAGCGAGGTAATTCAGAGTAAAAAGCTCGTTAGCCACCCCGTATGTATGACGGCTAAAGGCGGAGTTAGCTTCGAGATGGAAAAATACTTCGCGGCTATGCAGCCCGAAGCCGGTATGAAGGCTCAGAGATGCTTAGAGCTCAATATGAATCACGAAGCGGTTAAGGCTATGAAGGATTTAATCGGCAAGGACGACGAAAAGGCTAAGAAGTACGCCGAGATTTTCTACAACCAGGCGTTACTTATCGCTGGACTTCCGATAGACGACCCATCGGGATACGCTGACTTAGTTTGCTCGATTATGTAAAACATAAATATAATAATAAATTCGGTGGATTTTGTATAAATCTACCGAATTTTTTCTTTTATACTATTGAACTTATGAACAATATTTATTATAATTGAATTAATAATACAAATTTACAACGGGGGTGTAAATATGAGGAAAACTAAATTAGTATGTACATTAGGCCCTGCCTGCGATAATAAAGAAACTCTCAGAGCGATGATCGAGGCGGGAATGAATGTAGCGAGAATAAATATGTCGCACGGAACCTACGACGAACAGAAAGTCCGTCTCGACAGGCTCAAGGAAGTTATCGCCGAAAGCGGTAAAAACGTCGCGATTCTTCTCGACACAAAAGGTCCCGAGGTTCGAGTAGGCACATTCGAAAACGGAAGCGCTACTCTTATCGAGGGCAAGGAGTTCTCATTATACAAGGAAAACCGCGAGGGTAACGACGATGGTATCGGAATCAGCTATCCTAAGCTTGTAGATATCTTCCTTAACGAAAAGCAGAAAGCTATCGGAAGAAAAATCCTCCTCGACGACGGCAAAATTACGATGGTTGTTACCGAGGTAACGAGTACCGCGATTAAATGCCTTGTAGTTAAAGGCGGACGTCTATCGAACAGAAAGAGTATCAACATTCCCGATTACCATATTTCTATGCCTTACGTAAGCGCCAAAGACAGAGCCGATATCGAGTTCGGGCTTCAAAACGGCGCCGAAATCGTAGCGGCAAGCTTCGTCCGCTCAGCCGACGACGTCAGCACACTACGCGACTATATCGACAGTATCGGCTTCGAGGGCGTAGATATTGTATCAAAAATCGAGAACCAGAGCGGTTACGACGATATCGACCGCATCATCGAGGCGTCTAACGGAATTATGGTAGCGCGCGGAGATATGGGCGTTGAGATTCCGTTTATTAAGCTTCCCGAAATTCAGAAAACTATCATCAGAAAAACCGTAGCCCAGGGTAAATACGTTATCACGGCTACTCAGATGCTCGAGAGTATGACGAGCAATCCTCTCCCCACCCGAGCCGAGATAAGCGACGTAGCTAACGCCGTTTACGACGGAACCTCGGCGGTAATGCTGTCGGGAGAATCCGCGGCGGGTAAATATCCCGTAGAGAGCGTTAAGGCGCTTTCCGATATCTGTACCGAAGCCGAGAGCAACCACGAGGACTATATGCTCAAAAAGTACATTGAGGAATTTGACGATTCAAACAGCTTCAGAAAGAGTATCTGTTACTCGGCGAGATACGTAGCCGAGGTGGTCGGCGCTAAGGCGATTATAGTTGAGTCGGCTACAGGTAAGGTGGCGAGAGCTATGGCTCATTTCCGCCCCGAGTGTCCGATTATCGCGGTTGTAACCTCACCGCTTGTACAGCACAAACTGTGCCTGAGCAGCGGTGTAACGGCTGTACTCGGCGACAACCTCACCTCCACCGAGGAAATCACCAAACAGGCTATGGAAAAAGCGCTCGGCACGGGTATCGTTAAGAGCGGCGATACTGTAGTCGTAATCTCGTCTAATAAAATCGAGCCGTCCTACGGCACCGACACCTTACAGATTAAGGTAATTTAATGGACAACATTATTCTAATCGGAATGCCCGGCTGCGGTAAAAGCACCCTAGGCGTAGTTTTGGCGAGAAAGCTCGGTTACGGATACCTCGACACAGATTCTTTTATTTCTCAAAGAGAAAAAAGCACGCTTCAAGACATAATAGATAAGCGCGGGCTTAACTATTTTCTCGACATAGAAAGCAGCGTCGGAAGCGAGATAGTCTGCGACAGGGTTATAATAGCCACGGGCGGTTCAATGATAATGTCCGAGAAGGCTATGGATAACCTGAAATTGCTCGGAAAGGTAATCTATATAAATGTACCTATCGACGAGCTGAAACGCAGGCTCGGAAATTTCTCGGACAGAGGTATCGCCATGAAAAACGGCGAAACCTTAGAGGATATACTGAAAAAGCGCACTCCGTATTATAACAAGTACGCCGATTTAGTCGTAGATTATAAAGACGGAAACTCGCTCGAGGAAACGGTTAACGATATAATCGAACATTTATAAATAATCGAACATTTATAAATTGAACAGATATAAAAATCGGTCGGATAATCTATCCGACCGAAACTATTTTCTATAACCTGTAATCTACAGCCTGTAACCTACAACCTGTAACCTAAATTACTCCTTATAGCCCTCGAGCTTAGAAGTACAATGAGGACAACGTGTAGCGTTGATGTCGATTTTGGTTTTGCAGTAAGGACACTCTTTCTCTGTTTCCTCTTCCTCTTCTTCTTCCTTCTTTTTACCGATAGTCATAGCCTTGTTAACAGCCTTAACGAGTAAGAAGATAATAAACGCCATAATTATAAAGTTAAGTACAGCGGAGATAAAGCTTCCGAACTGAATCGGACCTACGTTTAACGCCTTAGTCATCTCGTCGATAGACTTAGCGCCTGTGCACCAACCGATAATCATCTGGATAAACGGTGTGATAATGTGGTCGCAAAGCGAAGCTACAATAGCCTGGAAAGCGCCGCCGATGATTACAGCTACAGCGAGATCCATAACATTACCGCGCATTATGAATTCTTTAAATTCTGAAAAAAACTTTTTCATTTTAAAAACCCCCTATTATTTTAAAACAGCCTTATGAAAGACTTTTTTACCCTTTTTGATAACGACATAGCCGTTTTCCCTAAACATTTCCTTTGTCACCTTAGTGAAAGGATCGCTGACCTTTTCGCCGTCGAGAGAAACTCCGCCCTGCTGAATAAGACGTCTGCCCTCTTTACGCGACGGAATGAGCGAGCATTTTGTAAGTAAATCTAAAACGCTGAACTCGTCCGTAAAGTCCGCGTCCTCAAGCTCGGTACTCGGCATATTATCGGTATTAGCTCCCGAACCGAAAAGCGCTCTCGCGGCTTCCTGAGCCTTAGAAGCTTCCTCCTCGCCGTGTACAAGCTTAGTAAGCTCGAACGCGAGAATTTCTTTAGCCGTGTTGAGCTGAGCGCCTTCCCAGCTGTCCATTTTATCAATTTCCTCTAAAGGCAGGAAAGTTAACATTCTTATACATTTAAGCACGTCCGCGTCAGCGACATTACGCCAATACTGATAGAACTCGTAAGGGCTTGTCTTTTCGGGATCGAGCCAAACGGCGCCCTTCTGAGTTTTACCCATTTTCTTACCCTCAGAGTTCAGAAGCAGAGTAATCGTCATAGCGTAAGCGTCCTTGCCGAGTTTACGTCTTATAAGCTCGGTACCGCCGAGCATATTGCTCCACTGGTCGTCGCCGCCGAACTGCATATTACATCCGTATTTCTGGAAAAGGCTGTAGAAATCGTAGCTCTGCATAATCATATAGTTAAACTCTAAGAAGCTTAAACCCTTTTCCATTCTCTGCTTATAGCACTCAGCGGTAAGCATACGGTTAACGCTGAAACAAGCGCCTACTTCTCTTAAAAGCTCAACATAGTTGAGGTCTAAAAGCCAGTCGCCGTTATTTACCATAATAGCCTTGCCGTCGGAAAAGTCGATAAACTTACTCATCTGCTTTTTAAAGCACTCGCAGTTATGGTCTATATCTTCCTTGGTAAGCATTTTTCTCATATCGGTTCTACCCGAAGGGTCGCCGATCATACCCGTACCGCCGCCTACAAGCGCAATGGGCTTATTACCCGCCATCTGAAGTCTTTTCATAAGGCAAAGCGCCATAAAATGACCTACGTGTAAGCTGTCCGCGGTGGGATCGAAACCTATGTAAAATACTGCTTTTCCGTTATTTACGAGCTCACGGATTTCCTCCTCGTCCGTAACCTGCGCAATCAGGCCTCTTGCCTGAAGTTCTTCATATACTCCTATCGGACTCACTCCTTAAAATAATCTAAATTATATTATAAAATATCGTAAAATATAAGTCAAGCTATTTTTCAACCTCGCACCTTATATCTCCGCCGTTTATAAAAAATGTTACGTTACCGCTTTCGTCTGTGCGGAATACTTCACAATCCATATCCCGAAGTCTGTTAAACACCTCAACGTTCGGGTGGTTAAAATTATTATACATAGACAGCGAGGCGACTGCGAACGAAGGCTTAACTTTATTTAAAAATTCCTCGCTCGAGGAATAGTAGCTTCCGTGGTGGGCGATTTTTAAAATATCCGATTTTAAATCAACTTTATCGAGAATATTTTCCTCCACCTTAGCCGAAATATCTCCCGTAAATAGAAGCTTTTTCTGTCCGCATTTAAGCTGTAACACGGCGGAATCCTCGTTGCTGTCGCCGTATTCCTTGGACGGTGAAATTACATTTATATCGACGCTCTTTACCTTTAGCTTATCCCCTGCTCTCACCATAGTGAGCGGTATATTTTTTATATCTACCGCCGTCATAAACTCACTAAAGCTCGAGCTGTTCGGAAGATAACGCTTCGATGTCTCGCCCGTGATAATCTTTTTAACCTTGTAGTTATTTATAATATCTCTCATACCGCTTATGTGGTCGGAGTCTAAATGTGAAACCACAGCCAAGTCGAGTTCCTTAATATTAAGTCGGTCGAGAGTTATTTTTACATTTCTCGCGTCCTTATAAGGTCCCGCGTCGATTAAAATATTCGCTCCGCTTCCGCTTACAACGGCGCTATCGCCCTGACCTACGTCTATAAACGTTACCGTAAACTCAGCCGGCGGGATTGAATAGAGATAAATCGAGAGTATTATAATTCCTATAAAGAATAATACTACAATTCCAAATTTTATTTTCCGAATCATTTTTTCTTACGCTTTTTAGGCTTTCTTGAATATTTCTTAAACTTGTCCTTTTTCTTTTTAACCTCGGGATTATAGCCCTTGGGATAAGGAATAAGACACTTTTTACCATTGCCTGCTAAATCAAGCCTGCCCGCCGCTTTTAACGCCTTAAAGACTATATCCCTGTTTTTGGGGATAAAATACTGCATCAAAGCGCGCTGCATAGCTTTTTCGCCCGAAGTTTTCGGAACGTAAATTTTCTCGAGCGTATAAGGGTCGAGCTCGGTATAATACATCGCGGTAGAGATTGTACCAGGCGTCGGGTAATAGTCCTGAACCTGCTCGGGGTGTATCTTCTCGTTTTTGAGAAATACGGCAAGCTCAACCGCTTCTTTAAGCGTACAACCGGGGTGTGAGCTCATAAGGTACGGAACGATATACTGCTCCTTATTTATAGCGGCAGTCGCCTTGTAGAATTTTTGCGAAAACTTTTTATATGCCTCGATATGAGGCTTGCCCATTTTATCGAGAACAGTCGAACTACAATGCTCGGGAGCTACGCGGAGCTGTCCGCTTACGTGATATTTTACAAGCTCATCTAAAAACTCATCGCTCTCGTCGGCTAAGAAATAGTCGTAACGGATACCGCTTCGAACGAACACCTTTTTAATGCCGTCAATTTTCCGAAGCTGTCTTAAAAGATGGATATACTCGGTATGGTCGGCGTTTAGGTTTTTACACGGCGAAGGAGCTAAGCACTTTTTATTCTTACAAAGTCCGCATTTTTCCTGAATATCACACGACGGAATTCTGAAATTCGCCGTAGGACCGCCGACGTCGCTTATATAACCCTTAAATCTCGGGTTAGAAAGAAAGCTTTTAGCCTCGTTGATAATGCTTTCCTCGCTTCGAACGGTAACGGCTCTGCCCTGATGAAACGCTAAGGAACAGAAGTTACACGCGCCGAAGCATCCGCGGTTATGAGTAATCGAGAACTCAACCTCTTTAATACCGGGAACTCCGCCGAGTTTTTCGTAGGACGGATGGTAATAACGCTCGTAAGGCAGCGAGTACACATGGTCTAGCTGTTCGGTATTCAAAGGCTGCATAGGCGGATTTTGAACAAGGATATTTTTACCGTGGCGCTGGATAACCTTTCGTCCGCGCACGGCGTCGGCTTCCTCGAGTTCTTTTCTGGTGGCGACGGCGTAGTCCTTTTTACTCTCGCTGACACGCTCGAAGCTCGGCAAATCCACCACCGACTCGGGAACATAGTCCTTAGTCGGAATACTGTAACAAATTCCTCGAATATCGTAGAGAGCCTCTATCGGCAAACCGTCGTCAAGCCTTTTAGCGATTTCGACAGTCTGTAACTCTCCCATTCCGTAGACGAGTATATCGGCTTTGCTGTCAAACAAAACCGACGGCATAACCTTATCCGCCCAATAATCGTAATGGGCAAATCTTCTCAGCGACGCTTCAAGCCCGCCGATTATAACGGGAGTATCGGGATAAAGTGATTTTAGCTTATTTGAGTAAACCGTAACAGCTCTGTCGGGACGTTTACCCGCCTTGCCGCCCGCGGTATAAGCGTCGTCGCTCCGCTTGCGTTTAGCGACGGTGTAATGAGCTACCATACTGTCGATATTACCCGCCGAAACCATAAACCCGAGCCTCGGCTTACCGAAGCGTTTAAAATCCCTATCGCTTCTATAGTCGGGCTGAGAAATTACAGCAACCCGAAAACCCGCGTCCTCAACAACGCGGGTTATGATAGCTGCTCCGAACGACGGATGGTCAACGTAAGCGTCGCCTGTTACGTAGACAAAGTCCACATAATCCCATCCGCGTTCTTTACATTCTTCAATTGTCATCGGCAGAAACGACATTTTTATATCTCCAAAAAAACAATTCAGTTTCTCTATTGATTTATACAAAGCGAGGTTTAACTAGGGTAACAGAAGTAATCTGAACCTCGGTTTTGTCGGACAGATTTCCGCCTACCCTTTGTTAAAATGCTCGGAAACCCGTCAGGGTTTCCTGTGCT
>JAHKZS010000077.1 GCA_020626545.1 bacterium | reverse complement strand
GTGCAGATGATGAGAATAAGAAGAATAATCCAGCAGCATCCGTTTCCGCCGAAACCATTGTTACACATATGTCTTTCCTCCTTTCGTCTACATTACATAATATTAAAAAGGAGAAATTGTGTTACAGAGTTTTAGAAGCTTTTAAGCAGTGCTATTTCTTCGGCGTAGCCCTCCAGCTCGTTCGGAGTTTCTAAGAAACAGGGAAGTTCTTTTAGCGCGGGATGAGTTACTATATTCCTAAACGCCTCTAAGCCTATATATCCTTTGCCGATTTTTTCGTGCCTGTCCTTATGACTTCCTAAAGGATTTTTACTGTCGTTTAAGTGAAGCGCCTTTAGTCTGCTTAGACCGATAATCTTATCGAAGCTTTCCAAAACGCCTTCGAGGTTGTCTTTAATATCGTATCCGGCGTCGAATACGTGACATGTATCGAGACATACTCCGAGCTTATCATCTAATTCGACCCGGTCGATTATCGCTTTAAGCTCCTCGAATTTAGAGCCTATCTCGCTGCCTTTACCCGCCATAGTTTCGAGAAGAACCGTGGTACTCATATCCTCCCGAATTACTTCGTTTAAAACCTCGGCGATTAGCTCTATACCTTTGTCTACGCCCTGACCTACGTGAGAACCCGGGTGGAAGTTGTACATATTATTCGGAATATACTCCATCCGTTTTAAATCGTCCGCCATAGCCTCGAACGCGAACTGCCTTGCGCGCTCGTTCGCGGAACAGGGGTTGAGTGTGTATGGAGCGTGAGCGAGTATCTTCGAGAAATTATTATTCTCCATAAGAATTAAAAGAGCGTCTGTGTCTTTTTTATTTATATCCTTGGCTTTACCGCCGCGGGGATTTCGGGTGAAGAACTGGAACGTATTACCGCCGAGTTCTATCGCCTGTTTTCCCATATTTTCAAATCCGTTTGAAACGGATAAATGACATCCTATGTTAAGCATAATCTCACTCCTTAAAGGAATTATACCACACTCCTCGGATTCTGTATAGAATTAGTTTTTTAAATTGATAAAATAAGGGCTTTCCGCCTTGACGTATATATATAAAATATGGTATAATACCAAACGATAATGCGAAAATAGGGGCATTTTTCGAATAATGCCGTGAAAGGACTATGATATATGATTATGGAGAACATTTACCGCACTGTAAATTGCGGTCAGTTAAGAGAAGAAAATATCGGTCAGGAAGTAAGAGTAGCGGGCTGGGTTGAAAATATCCGAGACCACGGCGGCGTAATGTTTCTTGATATCCGTGACGAGTACGGCGTGCTTCAGGTAGTTGTACACGACGATAATCTTCTAAAGGACATTAACCGCGAGTGTACCGTTACTTTAGGCGGTAAGGTTGTTAAGCGTGACGACGATACTATTAACCCTAAAATCGCTACAGGATACGTAGAGGTTCACACCGATGACATTAAGGTTTTGGGAAAATGTAAGAACGAGCTTCCGTTCGAAGTCGCTACTTCCAAGAATACTAACGAGGACGTTAGACTCCGCTATAGATTCTTAGACCTCAGAAATCCGAAGGTCCATAATAATATGCTTCTTCGCTCTCAGGTTGTTTCATTTATGAGAAATAAGATGAACGAGCTCGGATTTACCGAGATTAATACACCGATTCTTTCGGCTTCATCTCCCGAAGGCGCTCGTGATTATCTGATTCCGAGCCGTAAGCATAAGGGTAAGTTCTACGCTTTACCCCAGGCTCCCCAGATTTTTAAACAGCTTTTAATGGTTTCGGGATTCGATAAATACTTCCAGATTGCTCCCTGTTTCCGTGACGAAGACGCACGCGCCGACAGAAGTCCCGGCGAGTTCTATCAGCTCGACTTCGAGATGGCTTTCGCTACTCAGGAAGATGTATTCAAGGTTGCCGAGGAAGTTCTTTACGATACTTTCTCCAAGTTCACTGATAAAAAGGTTAGCCCCGCTCCGTTTAAGCGTATTCCTTTCGAGGAGGCTATGCTCAAATACGGTACAGATAAGCCCGATTTAAGAAATCCGCTCGAGATTAAAGAAATCAGCGATATGTTTGAGGAAACCGACTTCGCTCCGTTCAGAAAGAAGTGCGTGCGTTCTATTAATGTTCCCGGGGCTTCGGCTCAGAGCAAAAAGTGGTTCAAGCGTATGGAGGAGTTCGCACTCTCTATCGGTATGAAGGGCTTGGGCTACGTTAAGGTCAGAGATGATATGACCTTTGACGGTCCGATTGACAAGTTCTTAAAGCCGGGCGACCGCGAGGAGCTTATCGAGCGTAACGGCTCAAAGGCGGGCGACGTAATCTACTTTATCGCCGACAGCAAGGCTCAGGCTCCTTTACTTGCGGGTCAGATTAGAACCGAAGTCGCTAACAGACTTGACTTAATCGACAAGAGCCGTTTTGAGTTATGCTTTATCGTAGATTTCCCGATGTACGAAATAGACGAGGACGGAAAAACTATCTTTACACACAACCCGTTCTCAATGCCTCAGGGCGGTATGGACGCGCTTCTTAATAAAAAGCCTACCGAGATTTTAGCGTATCAGTACGATATCGTTTGTAACGGCGTAGAGCTTTCCTCGGGCGCGGTTCGTAACCACGACCTCGATATTATGATAAAAGCGTTCGAAATCGCGGGCTACAGCGAGGACGAACTCAAAGATAAATTTAAAGCTTTATACACAGCGTTCCAGTACGGAGCTCCGCCTCACGCGGGTATGGCGCCCGGCGTAGACCGTCTTATTATGCTCTTAACCGAGGAGGAGAATATCCGCGAGGTTATTCCGTTCCCGATGAACTCAAACGCTCAGGATGTACTCTTAGGCGCTCCGAACGAAGTAAGCGAAACGCAGCTTCGTGAGGTACATGTGAAGCTGAGATAATTCGCAATTTAATTATTCGAGAAAGCAGGATAAAAATGGTAACAAGAGAAGACGTAGAAAACATAGCTATACTTTCAAAGCTTTTTGTCGCTGAGGATGAGCTGGACGATTTAACCAAGCAGATGCAGGAAATCGTCGAGTTCGCCGACGCTATAAATAACGCTCCCGATTCAGGCGAGGAGTTCGATAATATTAACAATCTCTCGAATGTATTCCGCGAGGACGTTGTTGTAGAGTCGCTTCCGAGCGAGGAGATACTCAAAAACGCTCCCGAACAGGCTGAGGATCATTTCTTAGTACGTAATCATAACTAGGAGGTAAGTATGTCTGAGATAAAAAAGATACACGAACTGCTTACGTCCAAGCAGATTTCGTGTAAGGAATTGACCGAAAAATATTTAAAATCTATCGAAAGCGATAACGGCGAGCTCAACGCTTATGTTAATGTGACCGCCAACGAAGCTTTAGCCCAGGCTGAAAAGGTTGACGCTAAGCTCTCTAAGGGTGAGGATATCGGACTTCTGGAAGGCGTTCCGATGACCGTTAAGGATAATATCTCCACCAAAGG
>JAHKZS010000076.1 GCA_020626545.1 bacterium | reverse complement strand
GTGTATCTGTTTTCAAAGATTATGAACTTTATCCACATCCACTCAAATTTAACATTGGACATCATAAGTATAAAGCCCAGCGCGCCAAATATCGACGTAGCGTAAATAATAAATTTGCAGACCTTATACAATTCAGCTTTTGAGTTAAGTCCCTTCTCGGTATGTATACCGTAAAAAATAAAGAAGCAAATGCTTATATGAAGCAGAATCACAATGTTATAAAAAAAGCTCATAGAAATGTTTATAAGCATTGTCAGAAGATTCACCGCGATAAAAGCGACTATCCAAAGTCCGAATCTTAACCTGTCGAAGCATTTGTCTTTAACTATTTTTCTGTAAACAAGATATACTCCCCAAAAGAACAAAAAGACAAGACAAACGTATGCGGGAATCTGAACAAACGCTATGTTGCAAAAGAAAAGCACAACAAGATAGCTTATTCTGAATTTTGAAGGATTTTTCAGTAATTCCCTAAACCGCGTCATTTATCTCACCTCCCGATAAAAAACTAAAACTTAATGGAAAAGAACTTCTTTTACAGTTTTAAACATTAAATAAAGATCGTTCCTGAAGCCGAAAGATTTTATATACAATATATTATAGTGCATTTTTTTCGGCAAAATGATAGAAATATAATCGTCGTCTATATTTGTGCTGGTTTCAAGCATTCTGTCCTCGTTTTTAAACTTGATACTGGCAAGACTTGTTATTCCCGCCGGCATCAAAAGAGTTGAATACATAACTGGCGTATAACGGTCCACATACTTCGGAACCTCAGGGCGCGTTCCAACAAAGCTCATCTCGCCTTTAAGCACATTAAAAATCTGAGGCAGCTCATCAAGACGGTATTTTCTTAAAAAATGACCAATTTTTGTTATTCTGTTATCGCCGAGCGAGGTAACTAAGGCGCCCATTTTATCAGCGTTTTCAACCATAGTTCTGAATTTATAGATTTTGAACTTTTTATTATAGGTTGTTACTCTAACCTGCTTATAGAGAATCGGACCTCGCGACGTCAGCTTAACGGCTAAAGCAAGTATAATTATAGGTATAAGAAGTATAATAATTAAAAGAACGGACAAAACAATATCAAAAACTCTTTTAACTATTATACTGCGTTTTTTCTCTTTAAGTATGTTATAATATTTTTTTACAGCGTCATTTCGAAATTCCTTAGGAAGTTCTTCAAATGGAAGCAGCATAGTCTCCTCCAAATCCTTATCTAAAAATATATTATACAACAATACTATACAACAATATTCCACATTAATACATCTAAAAAATTATAGCTCAAAAAAACAAATAATTCAAGTTTTTTTTACAATAATATTGTTTTATGTAAGAAATGAAAAAACCGACGGTATAAACCGTCGGCTTTTTAGGTAATTTTATGGAGTAATCAAAACTTTCTCTTCTCATGTCTTAAATACATTTTAACATAAAATTATAAAATGTCAACAGTTTTTTATAAATTAATAGAAAAAAATTATTTATTTTGTGATTTTGCCGAATTTATAAAGAAAAAGCCAATAAGAATCAGATAAAAAAGAAAATGGATATTACAAGCCTTAATTTTACAAAATATTATGCTTGACGAACAGATATAAGTGTTGTAAAATTATATTAAAGAGTTAGGAGATAATATATGGACAATTCTTACTCACCCGATCTCATCACTTTAATCGACGAGAACGGTATTGAACATAACTTTGAAATACTCGACCAAATCGAAGAAAACGATACCCGTTATTTCGCTTTAATGCCTGTTTACGAAAGCGGTGAAGATATGCTTTCGGACAGCGGCGAGTACACTATTCTTGAAGCGGTAGATGTCGACGGCGAAGAACAGCTCGCGGAAGTTGAGAACAACGAGCTTAGACGAAGACTTTCCAATATATTTGAAGAGCGTTTCAACGATATGTTTTACGAATAAATAATATTTCCTGCCTGTCTCGTGTATGCAATTAAAATAACCCTACAACATTTAAATCGGGAGCTGATCTCTTTTTGCGGTGTGCAGACCTCTCCGCAAGGAACGTTGGGAGTACTAAAACAAAAAGGAGGCACCCACCTGTCACTCAGTAGGCAGGTTATTAAGTATTGCTTTCGAACAGGCGGGATTTTTAATTTAACGGAGAACTAATATGAAAATTTCAGTTTTAGGCACAGGCCGTTGGGGCAGTTGTATTGCCTGGTATCTTGATAAAATCGGAAACGAGGTTGTATCCAGAGGACTTGAGGACGCGCCTGATTTTAAACAGCTTTACGAAACTCATAAAAACGACTACCTCACCTTTCCCCCTTCTATAGAGGTTACAAGCGACCTTAAATACGCTGTAGAGAGAGCTGAGGTAATTATTATATCTATCTCGTCGCAGCATCTGCGGGATTATATGGCTGAGATATCGAAGTTTAATCTCGACGGTAAAATCTTTGTGCTTTGTATGAAGGGCGTCGAGGAAAAGACAGGTAAGAGATTATCGCAGGTTATGGAGGAGTTCGTCGATACCGATAAAACTCCGGTAGCGGTCTGGGTAGGTCCCGGACATCCGCAGGATTACGTCAGAGGTATCCCGAACTGTATGGTAATTGACAGCAAAAATTCCGAAGTAAAGGAAAAGCTCGTTAACGAGTTTTCTTCGGACTTAATCAGATTCTACATAGGAACCGATTTAATCGGAAACGAAATCGGCGCGGCGGCTAAAAACGTAATCGGTATAGCCGCGGGAATGTTAGACGGACTTAATATGACCTCATTAAAGGGAGCTTTAATGTCGAGAGGCACAAGAGAAATCAGTCGTCTTATAAAAGCTTGCGGCGGTTCTGAGATGAGCGCTTACGGACTTTGTCATTTAGGCGACTACGAAGCTACTCTGTTCTCCCCTTGGAGCCATAACAGAAAATACGGCGAAGATTTAGCTAAGGGTGTTAAATTCGAAAAGCTCGCCGAGGGAGTTATGACCTCTAAAGCTCTTAAAAAGCTTGCCGACGAAAAGAATGTCGATGTTCCGATAGTTAACGGAGTTTACAACGTACTGTTTAACAACAAAGAGATTAAAGAAGAGCTCGGAAAGCTATTCCTCAGAGATGTAAAATCGGAGTTTTAATATGAAAACAGCTATTGTATTTTATTCAATGAACGGTAACACAAAATTCACCGCCAAAACAATCGCCTCTCAAACAGGCGCGGATTTAATAGAACTTAAGCCTGAAAAGAGTTATCCCGATAAAGGCTTAAGAAAATTCATATGGGGCGGAAAAAGTGCTGTTATGGGAGAAACTCCCAAGCTTCTCCCCTATGAATTTGACGCTGATAAGTACGATCAGATAATATTCGGATATCCTGTATGGGCGAGTAATTTTGCTCCGCCGATTAAAACTTTTATAAAAGATAATATGAAGCAAATTGCCGGCAAGGATTTTTCAGTATTCGCATGTTGTTCCGGCGGAGGAGCGGAGAAATCAATAGACAAATTGAAGAATTATCTATTAATCAAGGATTTTAAGACGTCGCTGGTTTTAATCGACCCGAAAGATAAGCCCAAAGAGGAAAACAAAAATCTAATAGATAATTTTATTTCTGCTATATAAGTTAAATTATAATAATAGGGCTGTGAGGAATGAATAATACATTTCCTCACAGCCCTTT
>JAHKZS010000075.1 GCA_020626545.1 bacterium | reverse complement strand
CTTCGCAGGTATCAAGCACAGCTAAGAATTCAGAAACATTGATGTCATGCATGTTGAGAATCGGTGTCATCGTTCTGACCTCCTTTTCAATTTTCTGCAGCCATTTACCATTTGGCACGTTCGGTTGCTTGTCAACCGAAATATCTCAAGTGGGTTTATTCACTTGACAATTATTATTATAGCCGTTTTTTCGGAAAAGTCAACAATTTTTAGAAACTTTCTTTGTGCATAATAACTAACAAAAAGCGAAAATAGCTAATCTGAGAACGTTTCTTTTGTACAACTTCTACAAAGAGAAATTACAACGGTTACAAACTTCGTCAGCATATTCGATACGACTTCGTCAAAATACACTTAGTTTGCGGGCTTTGCAGGAAAACCTTTTACAGTTTTCACAAACTTGAAAAATCCGTCTTTAATTACCGCTCAGGCACGATTATAACTGGGTTTTCGGCGGTATTAGACCTATTTCGGCTATTTACAATTAGGTTTCGGGAGTGTATAATTAAGTTAAATCTGATGCAAAGGAAGAAAACAATGCTAAATTCATTTTACAAAAACTTTAAAAGCGGTACAGATATACGCGGAGTCGCGGTTGAGGGCGTGGAAAATCAGCCCGTTAACCTAACCGACGAGGTTGTCGCGGGTATGGCTAACGGCTTTGCGCTGTGGCTTTCTAAAAAAGTCGGCAAGGACTGCGATAAGCTCACCGTATCTATCGGACGTGACAGCCGTATAAGCGGACCTAAAATCGCCGAAATCGTTTCAAACGAGCTTAAAAACGCAGGAGTTAAGGTGCTGAGCCTCGGGCTGGCTTCTACCCCGTCGATGTTTATGACTACGGTGGACTTAAAATGCGACGGCGCGGTACAGATTACCGCCAGCCACCATCCGTTTAACCGAAACGGGCTGAAGTTCTTTACCCGGGAGGGCGGACTTGAGGGCAGCGATATTGAGGAAATTTTGCAGTACGCTCAGGATAATAAAAAGCCCGCGGGCGCCGATAACGGCTCTATCGAGGACTGCGATTATATGAACAGCTACAAGGCTCATTTAGAGGATATCATTAAAAAAGGTGTTAACGCCGACGATTACGAGCATCCCTTAAAGAACTTTAAGATTGTAGTAGACGCGGGTAACGGTGTAGGCGGATTTTACGCCGATGTACTCGAGAATTTAGGCGCCGATACGACAGGAAGCCGTTATTTAGATCCCGACGGAATGTTCCCGAACCACGTTCCCAATCCCGAAAACAAAGAGGCGATGAAGTCGATTACCGAAGCCGTACTCGAGAGCGGAGCGGATATGGGCGTTATCTTCGACACGGACGTAGACCGAGGCGGAGCGGTGGATAAAAGCGGCAACGAGATTAACCGCAACCGCTTAGTAGCCTTAGCGTCGGCGATTGCGCTCGAGGGCAACGAGGGCGGTACAATAGTCACCGACTCTATCACCTCAAGCGGTCTTAAAGAGTTTATAGAAAAAGACCTCGGCGGAAAGCATTACCGCTACCGCAGAGGATACAAGAACGTTATCGACAAGGGCTTAGAGCTTAACGAAAAGGGCATTAACTGTCCTTTAGCGATTGAGACCTCGGGTCACGCGGCTATGAGGGAAAACTACTTCCTCGACGACGGAGCGTATCTCTGCACTAAAATAATAATCAAAATGGCTCAACTCAGCAAAGAGGGCAAGAGTATCGAGAGTATCACAAGCTCTCTTAAAGAACCCGTTGAGGAAACGGAAATTCGATTCGAGATTACCGAGGAAGATTTTAGAGCTTGCGGAGAGAGGATTATAAACGACCTCACCGCTTACGCCGAAAAGGCCGAGGGCTGGATTTTAGCCGACGACAACCGCGAGGGCGTCAGAGTTTCTTTCGGCGAAAACGACGGTAACGGATGGTTCCTTTTAAGACTTTCGGTTCACGACCCGATTATGCCGCTCAATATAGAAAGCGACAGCGAGGGCGGAGTTGAGATTATTAAGGACAAGCTTTACGAATTCTTAAAAACTACAAAGGGACTTAAAATTTAATTCCTAAGTTAACGACGTTATTGACATCTAATATTTTTGTGTTATAACAAACATAGAAAAGGAGCTATCCGAGAAACGGTTAGCCCGACAAATTTGGTCAAAAATAACCGCTTACTTGTCAGGTGAGGCGGTTATTTTCTGTTTTGATTATAAACAGTAAGTAATTACATACCAAAAAGGTCGAAAGAAATTGCTCTTTCGACCTTTTACTTAATCTTTTTTCTTATCATTTACAGCGGAATTAATTGTATTTACGACCAAGTAGATTATTACTACACGGTTGTTTTGTTTATACGGTTTATTCTTGAATATTTTACAGCCATTATTCCTATAAGTATACACGACGGGCTTGAAATCAACATAGTGAGCGTGAAGTATAATGTGTTTGTTATATCTAATAACAGCAGAATAATAACCGAACTAATCAACAAGGCTGCATTGATAAAATTCATAACGGCATAAAATCTCGCCGAAGCTGAACGATGCTTTTGCAGAACAATATCCTTCTTAAGCGAAACCGCAAACATAAGCTGAGATACAAACAATAGGGTTGTTGATATAATAACCGTAAATACAACAATATAAATCCCGACAATGATTGCAGGGGTAATAATTAACATAGGAACAAATCTTATAAGCATAATCCCCGTGCTAATTATACCAATAAAAATAAGGCACATAACCGCAAGCAAAACGCAACACAACAAAATAATAACAACAATCAACTCTACGATTGACACAACCTTTATAAGTTTTATCGGAAAGTCAAGCGGTTTATTACGTTTGGCAAAAATGTAAAAAAGGAGCAGACACACACCGATAACAAGCTCAAAAATATCTATATCATAAAGCTCACGCTCAGTTATCCACGATAAAACACCATACCCTAACATACTAATCGCAAATTTGGCAACCGCTTGTAAGAGAATAACAATCGCTGAAATCAGGACAATCGGTCTTTTAAAAAAGCAATCAGTCATTTTTATTACCTTTAAAAGCATGAGCAATTCCGTAATAGATAGGAATTGTAAGATACGCCGCCCAGCTCCATGACCATTCACCGAACATAATTCCCGCGACCATATGGAAAATAACGCATACCACAGGGTAGGCAAAGTGCGTTGGATTTCGTTTATAAATAGCGTCAACGAGAGAATAATAAATCGGAATCAGAAGAAAACTCACCCACGCAAGCACCCAACCGCACAAAACGCCTGAGAATCCCCATGCAAGAAACAATCCGAGCGAGATCGCCCACACAGGAATACGCTGGGCAATTTTCTTACGCTTTTTGCGGTTGCGTTCGATTTCTTCGTCTACCATAATATGACCGTTTTCGGTATAGGCTCTTACCTTTTCACCGTCGTGAACATGGACGCCGTCCTTACCAACGTAAACATGAGAGCCGTCGTCCGCCTCGACGTTGATTCCGTCTTTAAGGCTTATATCGACCTTGTTTTCGCCGTCATTAACGTGCAGGCCGTGTTTTAGCGAAAACCTTCTATCCTCAACATATGTAGTGTTCTCGTCGGGAGTATCGTTTTTCTCCTCCGATTTAGCTTTCGGCTCGCCCTCGCCTTTAAGGAGTTCGTCCAAAGTTACACCGTAAACCTCCGCTAATATAATAAGATTATCGGTATCGGGGGAAGCCTCCGCGCGCTCCCATTTCGAGACAGCCTGACGGCTTACTCCGATTTTTTCGGCGAGTTCTTCCTGGGAAAGTCCGTTTGATTTTCTATACTGTAAAAGTCTGTTAGCGATTTCAATATTCATAATTTTTTCCTCCTTGATTTTCTGTTCCGATTATACCCCGCAACCGTATTTTAAGTCTATACACTTTAGTTTTCATCGTCGCAACTCTTGGTTGCGTTTCAGTATTAATCGGACTTAGAGGAGATTTTCGAGATTTTCGCGCTCGAGCTCGGCGGTGTTTAACGCGGGCTTGGCGAGAGGAATATTTTTGCCTTTTTTAACGAAAAGAGGAACTTCGTTTAGCTCGATATTCAGGTAATGCCAGCCCTTTTTCAGTTCTTCCTTGTACACATTTTCTCCGCTGAGTTTAACAAAAGTCATATCCTCGGGGAGATAGACGTTTCGGGCGGTTTTATTCTGTTCATATACGGGAGCAATCATACACTCGCTGCCGAGCATTAGCTGATCCTCGACTTCACGGGCGATTTTATCGTCGGGATATTCGAACGCGAGCGGTTTAAAAATCATCTCGTCGTTTTCACTAGCGTTTCTGAACGTCGAGTAAAGATAAGGTATAAGTCGGTAGCGTACCGCTAAAACGTCGGCGAAGTCCTTACAATCGCCGAACTGATAGGCTTCCTGAGCGCGCGTACCTAAGGCGCGGTGGTTACGCATAAGCGGAGTGAATACTCCGAGCGCGAGCCATCTGAGCATTAAATCGCGAGAGGCGTTGTTGTTAAATCCGCCGAGATCGGCTCCGCTGTAGAGAAAACCGCACATATTCACGCTCGGGAGCATTTTCAGGTTTAGTAAAATATGTTCCCACCAGCTGAAGTTATCGCCGAACCAGATTCCGCTTGTGCGATGAGCGCCGATATAGGAGGCTCGGGAGAATATGAGTTTATTTTCCTTGCCGAATTCTTCCTCGAAATACTCGCCCGCGGCCCTCGTCATAAACGAGCCGTAGATATTATGGACGTCCTTATGGCAAACACGTTTTCCGTCGGCGTTATGGTAAAAGCTCTTATAATCGTCCATACTGTTCTGAATACCCAAAACGGCGTTTTTGCTCTCGAAAAAGCCCCAGATATCGACTTCCTTACCGCGAATTTTATCGAGCTTGTCGAAGGCTTTATTGAGCCCCTGTTTCGAGTAAAACAGCGCGGGCTCGTTCATATCGTTCCAAAAGCCGTCGATACCCATATCGGTCAAGACCTTGTACTTACTGCCGAACCATCGGCGCGCGTCGGAGTTTAGAAAGTCGGGAAGTCCTACTATACCCGGCCATACTCCGCACTCAAACTCGTTTCCGTCCTTATCGGTACAGAAATAGCCGTTTTCGTGACCTTCGTCGTAAACAGAGTAGCCTTTTTCCTTTTTAACTCCCGCGTCGATAATCGGGATAAGGTGGATATTATGAGCCTTCATCTCCGAGACAAACGCCTTAAAATCAGGGAACAGTTCTCGGTTTACGGTAAAGTCCTTAAAGTGCTCCATATAGTCTATGTCCATATAGATACAGTCGAGCGGGAGGTTGTTTTCGCGGTGGCTTTCACGGACATTCACGAAGTCCTCCTGCTTTGAATAACCCCAACAGCTCTGCTGATATCCGAACGCCCAAAACGGCGGGATGTAGCTTTTTCCGATAATTTTTCTGAACTGTTTTACTATATCAAGCTCGCTTTCGCCGTCGATATAATACAAATCGGCGTCGGGGTTTTCGAATTTTATAACGCATTTTTCGGGGGAGCTGTAGCCTAAATCCCACTCGATTTTAGACGGATAATCGACGAACAGTCCGAACTTAGTCTTACCGCTCACGACGATAAAATTGTGAGCTCCGTAGAGGGCGCGCTTATCTTCGGTGTGGTTAGTTTCGTCAGTACACCAGCTCTCGTAAATCCAGCCGCGCTTATTTATTCCGCGGACGGCTTCTCCGAGTCCGAAAACCATATCGTCCTTTTCGAGATTAAATTCGATAGTTACATTTTCGCCGACAGATAACTCCAGCGGAAAAGCGTCTATACCGCAAGGCTCGATTTTCTCGACAACGGCGTCGGTATTAAAAGGGTTTCCGAGTCTGAATTTTTTTACCATAATTAACTCCCCTTGGCTTAAAATTTATAAAATCATTGTACGATATTATCCCACAAATTGCAACAAAAATCCCTCCTTTTCGGAGGGATGGTTTATTCTTCAGTCTTTTTTTCTTTAATAGAGTAAAGTTTATGTACGCCGAGCTGTATCCACTTAAACGGATACTCGAAAATCGGAATCGTCAAAAGCGCGACTATCGCCGCCGAGGCAAGTATCAAACATATAAATTCAACAGGCCCGTCGATTTTAATCTCGGACAAATACTTTGTATCCATCAAAAGCACAACTATAGGCAGATGGAATATATACACCCTGAGCGAATGAGCGCCGGCGTAGGACAGGAAATTTTTAACGGCGGGCATTACAAACAACAGCCCGAATATCATCAAAAATCCGATAACCAACGACTCAACTCGTAAAATCGAGCCGTAGATAAAGTCCGTATCGAGTTCGCCGTAGTTATCTTTACCGTAAAATACGCTTATCGGGAAATTGTCGAATCCGACTAAAACCCAGATAAGAATTGAGCAGGCGATAAGCTCGACTCCGAGAATCAGCCTTATCGGAAGCTTGATACTACGAAGCTTTTCGACAGCGGATTCGGACATATAGTAACCGACGAAAAAGAACGGCGCGAACACAAATATCCGGTGCACCGAGAGCATTGTATCGGCGTCGGGCTCCATACCTATCATAACCGCTAAAATCATAAAGGCTCCCACGGTTACATAGGACGGGATTTTCTCGGCAAGCGGAATAACGAGATAGTAGAATATCATCGCTAAAAGATACCAAAGTCCGCGCTCGGGGTCGAAAAAGCTCGTGCCTTTGAGATCGTTTCCGAGCGCTCCCTTTAATATCAAGAGCAGAACCTGGAAGATGGTATAGTAAGCGATAAAAACGGCGACCTTTTCGGAACGAACCTGTCCGTTTTTACAGTAGCTTTTAGATAAAAATCCCGACACAAATATAAACGTGGGCATATGGAACGAATAAATCCAGTAGTCGAAAGATACCGCCGCGGGATATTCGAGAGGTCGAAAGCCCTCGAGAAGATGTCCCGCGACTACCAGAAAAATTAACAGGACTTTAATATTGTCCCATAAATAGTTTCTTTCCTTATTTTCCATTTCACACCAATTAATTACAATTCACTATAGTTGCCTAAAAACGAGAAGTTCGGCATTTCTTCGGACATACGGCAGAGCAACGCCACCGCGTCCTCGCTGTGTACATTACCCGTAAAATCGAGATAGAAAAGATACTCAAAGCCGCTGCCTATAGGTCTTGACTCAATTTTAGTTAGGTTAAAGCCGAGCGAATTAAACCTGCACAGCACGCTGTACAGAGAACCCGTAACGTGCGGAAGATTAAAGCAGAGACTTATTTTATCCGCTTCGGCGGGAATATACAGTTTCTTTGAAATTATTATAAAACGGGTAGTGTTCTTGTCAATATCCTGGATATGATTATCGAGAATTTTAAGACCGTATTCCTCAGCGGCTTTATAAGAGCAAATCGCGGCGACGTTAAGGCGTTTTTCTTCAGCGACATCTCTAGCCGCAAACGCGGTATTAGCCTTGGGAACCGCTTCGAAATTATTTTTAGCGATATAGTTTTCGCACTGGGCTATCGACTGGGGATGAGTCCATACCTTTTCGATATCGGAAAAATCGGACTGTTTAAGTCCGCATAAACAGTAGTCGATATGCAAATCCAACGCGCCGACTATATAAAATCTGTGTTTTAAAATAAGGTCGTATACCGCGGATACAGAGCCCGCGGTGGAGTTCTCGACAGGTACAACGCCGAAGCTTACCTCGCCGTTTTCGACGGCTAGGAAAACATCCTCAAAGCTTTTATACGGCAAGACCTCGCCCTCGGGGAAAAGTCTGAGCGCGGCTTCGTGGCCGTTAGCTCCCTTTATGCCCTGATAAGCGACTTTTACGCCGGTTTTCGGCACAGCTTCCTCGGCTTTAGCGAGCGTTTCTCTGAGCGCTTTACCGCTTTCGACGATATTGTACTGGAGAGCTCTTGACAGCTCCATAATAGTCGAGTAGAGCATTCTCGCTGAAGCGCCGTATTTACCGCCGTTTTCCTCGATTTTATTAAAAATTTCTTCCTCTCGCTTTTCGTTGAGGATAGGGATATTGTTCTCTTTTTTATAGTAACCGACTTCCTCGGCGCAGTCCATTCTGCGCTTATACAGCTCTAGGAGCTTATCGTCGATTTCGTTTATATCCTTTCGGATTTCGTTTAAATCTCTCATTTAATTCACCAACAGTAAATCTGAAACAGCTATCGCGGCGACCGCCTCAACAACAGGTACGGCTCTCGGCACAATACATGGATCGTGTCTGCCCTTAACGGTAAGGGTAGTATTTTCGCCTGTTTTAAGATTTACACTTTCCTGTTCTTTAGAAATAGAGGGTGTGGGTTTTACGGCGGTTCTGAAAATTATCGGCATACCGTTAGAGATACCGCCGAGGATTCCGCCGCAATTGTTCGTTTTTGTAACGACTTTTCCGTTTTTATACTCGAAAGCGTCGTTATTCTCGCTGCCGCGTTTCAAAGTTCCGTTAAAGCCCGAGCCGAACTCGATACCTTTAACCGCGGGGATTCCGAAAATTGCTTTTGAAATCGCGCCCTCGATACCCTCGAAAAGCGGCCCGCCTATACCCTCGGACATTCCGACTACGGCGCACTCGATCGTACCGCCTACGCTGTCGAGATTTATACGGGCATTCTCGACAACCTCACGTATATCCTTTTCCTTAGACTTATCTATAAGCGGAAAAGCGCTGTTGTTGAGCTCGGAAATCAACTCATCGTCAATCTCTACAGGATTAAAGGGCTTATCGTTTACGTCCGCGACGGAGCTTATATGAGCGGCGATTTTAATTCCCTTTTCTTCCAGAATCTGCCTTAGTACAGCTCCCGCGAAAACTATCGGAGCGGTGAGCCTTCCGCTAAAATGACCTCCGCCTCGGATATCGTTATTACCGCCGTACTTAACGTAAGCGGTGTAGTCGCTGTGGCTCGGGCGCGGTGTATCGAGCAGGTTTGAGTAGTCCTTACTTTTTGTATTTGTATTTTCAATCACGCAGGCTATCGGAGCGCCTGTGGTAACGCCGTTTAGTATTCCCGACTTAACCTCGGGAAAGTCCTTTTCCAATCGGGGTGTAGCGGTTTTGTCCTTACCCGGAGCCCTGCGGGCCATCTGGACTAAAACCTTATCCATATCAATTTTATATCCCGCGGGAACTCCGCTTAAAACCGCGCCTATGGCTTCGCCGTGGCTTTCGCCGAACACGGTAAGCTTTATTCTTTCGCCGTAGGTTGACATTTAATTACACCTCCGAGAGCCTTATATTCCTCGAAATAATCGGGGAAGCTTTTGTTTATACTTTCCTTATCGGTTACGGTGACGTCACTCCCGCTTACGAGAGCGGCTACCGAAGCGGACATCACGATTCGATGGTCGTTAGCGCCGTCCGCCGTACCGCCTTTAAAACTTTTTACGCCTTTTATAATCAGACCGTCAGGCTTTTCCACGGCGTTTCCGCCGAGCGAATTTATAAGAGCGGCGGTCGTTTTAAGGCGATCGCTCTCCTTTATCCTAAGCCTTTCGGCGCCGTAAATTTCACAAACTCCCTCGCTTAAAGAAGCCGTTACCGCGAGTATCGGCACTAAATCGGGAATATTTCTGGCGTCTATGTCGATAGATTTTAGCTCGGATTTTTTAGCCCGAACGTAATCTTCGCCGACGGTAATATCCGCGCCGAAGTTCTTTAATAAAGCCGCGATTTTTTTATCGCCCTGGGGCGAATTTATATCGAGTCCTTTTACGGTAACATCTCCCGAAACCGCGCCCGCGGCTAAGAAAAACGCCGCTTGAGACCAGTCGCCGTCAGTGCGGTAATCACGAGGCTGATAGGACTGATTGCCCCGAACATACCATCCGTAATCGGTTCGCTCGACTTCTACGCCGAACTTCGCCATACAGGCTGTAGTCATATTTATATAGCCCTCACTCTCGAGAGCGGTTGTGAGTACGATTTTACTGTCGCCGTCAAGCATCGGCAAAGCTAAGAGCAGTCCGGTAATAAACTGGGAGCTTATATTCCCCGCGACTTCGAATGTACCGGGTTTAAGCTGTCCGCTGATTTTAAGCGGAAGCGTTCCGTCGGTTTCGCACTTGACGTTCGCTTTCGGTAAAATATCCGCAAAAAGACCTATCGGCCGTGTTAATAAACTACCACGGCCTGTAAAATGAGTTTTCACTCCGCCCGCCGCGGCGATCGGGGTAAAGAACCTTAATGTAGAACCGCTCTCAAAACAGTCGAGAATCGCTTCCTTTTTCTTAAATATATCCCGCCCGTCAACTATGAGCGTATCGCCGTTTAAATTGGCTTTAGCCCCCAGGGCTTTAACACACTCGATAGTAGCCTTGATGTCGTTAGACAGCGCGACAGGCGCGACTTTACAAACTCCCTTCGACAAAGCGGCGCAGATTATAGCTCTGTGGACGTCGCTTTTAGAGGGAGGCGCGGTTACTATTCCGTTTAAAGATGAGCGGGTTAAAACTATATTCGACATTATTTTTCCTATCTTATAAAATTCTCCAGCTCGCCCAGCGGAGTTTTCCTTATAAAGCTCTCGCCGATTTTTTTGAGCAGGACGAGGTTTACGCTGCCGCCGCCCGCCTTTTTATCGTTGGCGCAGAACTTTACTATTTCTTTAATATCGGCGGTATCGGATACAGGGAGGTTGTATTTTTTACAGAGGCTGATTATCCTCTCGGTACTGCCGTTTTCGGTAATATCCGCCTTTTCGGAAGCAGAGGTTATCATTACCATACCAATCGCGACAGCCTGTCCGTGAGATAAGCCGTCGAAGTTGTAGATTTTCTCGAGGCTGTGGCCGAGTGTATGTCCGAAATTAAGGAGCATCCGCTCGCCCGATTCCTTTTCGTCACGGCTGACTACGTCGCGTTTTATGCTTACGCAACGCTCGATTACGTCGTCGATAATATCGAGCGCGTTTTCGTTCTCGAGCGTTTTAAAAAGCGCGCTGTCCTTGATACAACCGTACTTAATCACCTCAGCCATACCGTCGTTAATATAATACTCTGGCAAGGTAAACAGGGTATCGGGGTCGATTAGAACGAGAATCGGCTGTAAAAACGCGCCGACAAGGTTTTTGCCCTGGGCTATATCTACGCCTGTTTTTCCGCCGACGGAGGAATCGACCTGAGCTAATAGCGAGGTCGGAATCTGGACAAAATTAATACCGCGCATATAAGTCGCCGCGGCAAATCCCGCCATATCTCCGCAAACTCCGCCTCCTAAGGCAACGACTATATCCTTTCTCGACATATTGAAGTCAGCCATACGGCTGTACATATCGGAAATCGTGGATAGAGTTTTACGCTTTTCGCCAGCCTCGTACACGAAAATATCGGTATCAAAGCCGCTGTTTTTAAGCGAGGTTAAGACTTTTTCGGCGTAGAATTTCTCGACGTTGGTATCGGTTATGAGAAACGTTTTTTGGGCGTTCGTTACATTTTTTATATACTGACCCGCGTTATTGATAAGACCTCGTTCGATAAGTATATCGTAGGGAGCGCTTGTATTAACCTTTACAGTTCTCATTCTCCGAGCGCCTCCTTGGTTTTATGGGCTTTTTCTAAAAGCTCCTCTATACGTTCTTTATCGTTATCTTTAACAGCGGAGATTATATCTAGGATATTATCCCTGAGAATTTCAAGCTCAGCTATAAGCGGTTCACGGTTTTCGAGGAACAGCTCGCTCCACAGCTCAGCGTTTATATTCGCTACGCGCGAAACATCCTTATAAGAGCCCGCGGAAAAGCCCTTGTGCTTAGGACAGCAGGGGCTTAGCACATAGGCGCAGGCGAGGATATGCGGAAGCTGTGAGGTAAACGCTATCATTCGGTCGTGTTCCTCGGGATCGGTAATTTTTATCATTTTAAATTTAAGCTCTAAGGCTAAATCGGAAAGAAGCTTTACGGCTTTCTCGCTTGCTCCGCACGGAACTATAATATAGCTCGCGCCGTTGTATAAATCGGCGTCGGAGGCTTTATAGCCGTTTATCTCCTTACCCGCCATCGGATGGCTTCCGACGAACTCGAAGCCGAATTTTTCGGCTAGTTCCTTTAGTCTGGGGCAGATTTCGGATTTTATGCCCGCGGAGTCGGTAACTACGGCGCCTTTTTTAATATAGCTTCCGTATTTCTCGATAAATTCAATCGCGGCTTTCGGATATAGAGCGAGAATTACGACGTCGGCTTTCGACAGGCTCTCTTTACTTCCTATCTCGTCGATAGCTTTGTCGCGGTAAGCTTCTTCTAAAGTAGATTTAGTTCGGTTAATTCCGATTACATAATGGTCAGTATTCTTTTTTATCGCTTTACAGAAGCTGCCGCCGATAATTCCCATACCTACGACCGCAATATTCATATAATCACTTCTTTATTTATTATTATCAAGCGCCTTTTTGAGATTAAAAATCTTCTTAGCGACTTTATCGAACTGTTTAGGAGTTAACGACTGGGCGCCGTCGGAAAGAGCGTGCGGCGGGTCGTTATGAACCTCGATAATAAGTCCGTCTACTCCCGCGGCTACCGCGGACATAGCCAGCGGTTCTACGAGCCAGCTCTTGCCTGAAGCGTGGCTCGGGTCGGCGATTACGGGTAAATGCGAAAGCTTTTTAACAATCGGCACAGCCGACACATCGAGAGTATTTCTAGTAAATGTTTCATAAGTACGGATACCTCTCTCACAGAGGATAACCTTACTGTTACCGCCCGCCATAATATACTCGGCGGACATAAGCCATTCCTCGATAGTAGCGGAGAGTCCGCGCTTTAAGAGGATAGGTTTATCTATTTTACCGAGCTCCTTTAAAAGCTCGAAGTTCTGCATATTTCTAGCGCCTACCTGGATAATATCGACAGGCTCGAACATATCGATATGGGAGGTCTTCATAATCTCGGTGACTATCGGAAGTCCCGTTTCCTTACGCGCGATTTTAAGAAGGTCAAGTCCCTCGGCTTTTAGACCTTGGAACGCGTAAGGAGAAGTTCTCGGTTTAAACGCTCCGCCTCGAAGCAGAGTAGCTCCGCTCTTTTTAACGGATTTAGCGATTTCGACAATCTGTTCCTCGCTCTCGACAGAACAGGGGCCCGCCATAATATTAAGACTTCCGTCGCCGATTTTTACGCCGTTTCCGACGTCGATGACGGTATTTTCGGGGTGGAACTTTCTATTAGCCTTCTTATAAGGCTCCTGAACGCGCTTGACGCTCTCGACGATATCCTGAGCGTCGATATACTCTATATCAATAGGAGTTGTGTCTCCTAAAAGACCGAGTACAGTAGAGTGTACGCCTTCCCATACGTTAACCTTTACGTCATAAGTGTCCTTCAGCATTTCGGAAAAGGCGATCTGCTGCTCCTTAGTACAATTAGGTTTCAATACAATAATCATTACTATCAACTCTTTTCTATAGAATAATAGTAATATTTTAGCACTTTAAAGTGATAATGTCAAGATGTGTGCGGCGTGACTAATAGTGACTAATATTGTATAATCCCTATCACAATATCGGCTACTCTGCCCGAGGTAAAGTTGCCGTCAACGTAAATCGAAGCCGCTTTCTCGTAAATCGGACGGCGCTTTTTGAGCAGTTCCTTTATAACGGCGTTTCTGTTCTCAACCTGTAAAAGCGGACGGCGTGTATCGCGTTTAAGACGTTTACAGAGCATTTCGTATTTTACGTCGATATAGACGATTCTTCCCGATTTTTTGAGAATATCAATGTTGCGCTGATAGGTAAGCGTACCGCCTCCCGAGGCGATTATTAAACCGCTCTTTTCGGAAAGCTCCTTACAAGCTTCGGTTTCGAGCTCACGGAACCTTTCTTCGCCGTATTTCTCGAAAATCTCGCTGACGGTCATACCCGCTTTTTCCTCGATATACCTGTCCATATCCACAAATTCTTTTTCGGTTTTATTCGCGATTTTTCGTCCGATTGTGCTTTTTCCGCAGCCCATAAAACCGCACAGTATTATGTTTTTCATCTGCTCATCAGCTCCTTAGCCGCGTCCTCGCAAAGCTTCTCGATATCCTTTACGTCGTAGACGCTGTTATCCCAATGGCGATGAGATACTACCGCCTGCCATACGAGCATTGACATTCCGCCCTCGGCTTTAGCGCCGTTTTTCAGAGCGGTTTTAATCAGCTTGGTTTTAAGCGGATTATAGATAGCGTCGTAAACGTTCGCGCAGTTTTTAAGTACGCTCTCGGAAACAGGCATATTATCTGTATTCGGCGACATACCTACGGGCGTAGCGTTAACGAGCAGGTCGATACCGCCTGAAAGCTCATTAATATCGCAAAAGCTTACGTCGGGGTTATTAAGCTTCGACTTAATTTCCTTAATCAGCTCTTTTACCTTGGGAACACTTTTCTCCCTTACGGCGAACTCGAGCTTAGCGTTTTTCAGCAGAGCTTCATACGCCATAGTACGAGCTACTCCGCCGCAACCGAGTATTACCACCCTGCCGTTAAGGTCGATAGAAGCGTATTTAAGCGCCTCGAGGAAGCCGTCGGGGTCGGTAGTATAGCCCCGAGCCTTGCCGTTTATATTAGAAACCGTATTAACGCTTCCGTACATTTCGGCTTTTTCGTCAATTTCGTCGAGCAGGGGAATTATATTCTGCTTATGGGGAATGGTTATATTGTAGCCGTCGAGGTTTTTAAGGACTGCGTTATAATCGCGCTCCAAATTCTCGGGAGCTATATCTATAACCGAGTACCGGGCGTCGATGCCCGAAAGCTTAAACAGTCTGTCGTGGATAAACGGCGACATCGTATGGCCGATGGGATGTCCGATAACGGCGAATTTTTTTGACATAATCACACCTCGATAAGCATAGAATCAGTAAAAGAAAAAATAAAAAGTAAAATTTTTGACATAATTATTGACAAAGTGGAGATTTACTAATAATATAGTCTAGTAGCAACGTATAAATTAGTTGTTAATCTCAAACCATTGTATCAAAAAAACACCGCTTTGTCTATGGTGTGCTAAGAATTAAATTTAGGAGGATATTAAAATGGTATTAGAAAAAGTTAAGGCTATTTTAGCTGAGCAGTTTGACGTTGAGGAAGATAAGATTACCGAGGCTACCGACCTTCAGGACGATTTAGGCGCGGATTCTCTCGACGTAGTAGACCTTCTTATGTCTATCGAGGACGAGTTCGAAATCGAAGTTCCCGACGACGAGATTGAGAACATCAAGACTGTCGGCGCTCTCGTAAACTATATCGAAGCTAACTCATAATAACTTGTGGTTAAATAAGGCGCTCACGAATGTGGGCGCCTTATTATTATATCTAAACCGTTCCGCTCCCTATGAGGAACGTTAGTCAGAAAACTTTACAAAATGGTCGAATAATGATATAGTTTTATTAAAAACTATACTGAAAGGGATCAAAATGACAAAAATCGAAATTAAATTTTTTAACTTTCTGAAAAAACACTTTATGTTTTTCAGCTTTATTTTAATAACATTTCTAGGTTTGTTTCTGCGATTTTTCGGAACAAACTTTGAAAGCGGTGACTTTTCCGTATTCCTGAAACCTTGGTGGATACAAATAAAATCACTTGGATTCGGAGCACTGACAACTCAGGTCGGCAACTATAATATTCCTTATCAGATTATCATATTTTTGATGTCATTTTTACCGATTGAGCCGATAGTCGGGTATAAGATGCTTTCCGTGGTATTCGATATTGTGCTTTCGGTAAGCGCCGCGATGCTTGTGTATGAGCTTAACGGAAGGAAGAATAAATTTCTCGCCTTAATTACATACGCTGTTACGTTATGTTCTCTCACCGTAGTGCTTAATTCAGCATTCTGGGCTCAATGCGATTCAATTTATGTATCGTTTATTTTATTAGCGATATATTTTACTTTAAAAGACAGAACTATTCTCCCGTTTATAATGTTGGGGCTCGCTTTATCGTTTAAGCTTCAGGTTATATTTATTCTACCTTTCTTTGCGTTTTACTATATTCTGACACGCAAAGTTTCTATCCTCCACTTTTTGATTATTCCCGCGGTGGATTTTGTTATGTGCGTGCCTGCTTTACTTTTCGGCAGAAATCCGATGGATATAATAAACGTCTACGTAGACCAAACAAACAACGTAAAACAGATGTACTTAAATATTCCGAACATTTACGCCTTTATGGTCGATTATAACGACGCCAAAATGTATGAGCTGTTAAAATATTTCTCGGTAATTCTTACATTTACGGTTCTCGCTATAGTTCTTATAATTATGGTTCGCAAAGGGGTTAACCTTTCTGATCGCAGGATTTTTATGTTAACAGCGGTTTGGACTGTATTTACGTGTATTATGTTACTCTCATCTATGCACGAACGCTACGGATATCTGCTTGATATTCTCGTTATTATATACGCGCTTGTTTATCGTAAAAATATTTGGGTAGCGGTTGTGTGTAATCTTGTAAGTCTGAGAGGGTACTGCTTCTATCTGTTTAATTTATATCAAGTTCTGGATCTTAAATGGGCGTCGCTCTTTTATATAGCGGCATACGCGTATGTAACCTTTACGTTTATAAAGGAAATTCTGGCTAAACCAAGTGATAACAAAATATTAAAACCAACAACCGACAGTTGATTCAAGAAATAAGATTTTATAATACCGCGTTAATACATAAAGCTTGAAAAAACGCGCGAAATTATGTATAATAGGAATGTTATGAAAAAGAAAGATACGGAGGTCATTATGGCTAAGAATAAGAAAATGGTCGAGGCTATTACGAGCCGCGACGAGGACTTTGCTAAATGGTATACAGATATAGTTAAAAAAGCCGAGTTAATCGACTATTCCAGCGTTAAGGGCTGTATGGTATTCCGCCCTTACGGTTACGCTATCTGGGAGAATATTCAGGCGGATATGGACAGACGTTTCAAGGAAACCGGCGTCGAGAACGTATATATGCCGCTGTTTATCCCCGAGAGTATGCTCCAAAAGGAAAAAGATCACGTAGAGGGATTCGCTCCCGAATGCGCGTGGGTTACAGTAGGCGGTCAGGAAAAGTTAACCGAGCGCCTCTGTGTTCGTCCGACTTCGGAAGTTCTTTTCTGCGAGCATTATAAAAAGGTAATCGAAACCTACCGTGATTTACCTAAGCTCTACAACCAGTGGTGTTCGGTTGTAAGATGGGAAAAAACTACAAGACCTTTCCTCAGGAACTCCGAGTTCTTATGGCAGGAAGGTCATACAATGCACGAAACCGCCGAGGAGGCTAAGGAGGAAACTCTCCGTATGCTCAAGGTTTACGAGGATTTCTACAGAGAAACTCTCGCTATCCCCGCGGTAGTCGGTGAAAAGACAGAAAAAGAGAGATTTGCGGGAGCGGAAGCTACCTACACTATCGAGCCGATGATGCACAACGGCGTAGCGCTTCAGGGCGGTACCTCGCACTATTTCGGCGACGGCTTCGCTAAGGCGTTCGATATTAAATTCCAGGGCCGCGACAATAAGCTCCATTACCCCCACCAGACTTCCTGGGGTACATCTACAAGAATGATCGGCGCTATTATTATGGTTCACGGCGACGACGACGGACTTATTCTTCCGCCTAAGATCAGCCCGATTCAAGTAGCGGTTATTCCTATCGCTCAGCATAAAGAGGGCGTACTCGACAAGGCTAACGAGCTTAAAGAAAGACTTTCCAAAAAGTTCAGAGTTAAACTCGACGACAGCGATCACGCTCCGGGATGGAAGTTCTCGGAGTACGAGATGAAGGGCGTTCCCGTAAGAGTAGAAATCGGCCCGAAGGATATAGAGAACAACCAGTGCGTAATTGTACGCAGAGATACAAGAGAAAAAATCTTTACTCCTCTCGACAACTTAGAAGATAAAATCGAGGAAGTTTTACAGCTTATCCACGACGCTATGTACGAGAGAGCTTTAGAAAATATGAAAGAGAAAACTCACGTAGCGACTACTTACGAGCAGTTCGTTGAGCTCGGAAAAGAGCAGGGCGGATTTATCAAGGCTATGTGGTGCGGAAACAGCGAGTGTGAGGATAAGCTCAAGGAAGTTACAGGCGGAGTTAAGAGCCGTTGCATTCCGTTTAAAGAGGAGCATTTATCGGATACCTGCGTATGTTGCGGAAAACCCGCTAAGCATATGGTTTACTGGGGCAAGCAGTATTAATTAACATTTAACTAAGGTGATTTTATGCCTATTAAGGTACAGAGTAATCTTCCCGCGATTAAGATATTAGAGGAAGAAAACATATTTGTGATGTCCGAGGAGAGAGCGTTGAGCCAGGATATCCGTCCGCTAAAGATTGTTATTCTGAATCTTATGCCGACTAAAATCGAGACGGAAACTCAGCTTATGAGATTGCTGGGCAACTCTCCCCTGCAAGTCGATATCGAGCTTTTGCAGATGGCTACTCATAAATCCAAGCACACTCCGCGCCGTCATCTTACGACATTCTACAAAACCTTTGACGAGATTAAAAACCAGCGTTTCGACGGAATGATTGTCACGGGCGCGCCTGTGGAGTTGATGGATTTTGAGGAAGTGGATTACTGGGAAGAATTGTGCGAAATTCTCGACTGGGCTAAGACGAACGTGTACTCGACTTTCCACATCTGCTGGGGCGCTCAGGCGGGTTTATACCACCGCTACGGCGTTAGAAAGTTCGAGTTCGGGGAAAAGCTTTCGGGAGTTTTCGAGCACATTATACTTAACCCGCTCCACCCGATTTTAAGAGGGTTCGACGACACATTTAAAATTCCTCACTCACGTTACACGGGAGTTGTCGAGAAAGATATAGACAAGCATCCGAAGCTTGAAATTCTCGCCAAGAGCGACGAGGCGGGAGTCGCGATAGTTTGCAGTAAAAACGGCCGCGAGTTCTATATACTCGGTCACGCCGAGTACGACCGCGACACTTTAGCGAGGGAATATTTCAGGGATATTAACAAAGGGCTCGAGATAAAAGTTCCGAAGCACTACTTTCCCGACGATAATCCGTGCGCTTCACCGCCGATGAGCTGGAAAAGCTACGCTTCGCTAATCTACACAAACTGGCTCAACTACTACGTTTACCAGCAAACTCCTTACGACCTGGAGAATTTAAAAAAAATATGTGAATAACAAAAACGGCGTATCTTTCGATACGTCGTTTTCGCTTTGTGGAGATTTTATAAATTAAAGGCAGTCTAATTAAAGGCAGTATATGTTGCGCGAAGTTAATGTGCGAGAAAAGATCCTTCGGCTATTTGCCGGCACAAATCCGCTTCGCGACCGCTCAGAATGACAATTCAAGCAAGCTTTTCTCTTAGAAATAATAAAATTTTCTTTTCCCGACGGCTGACTTGAACCTGAGTCATATTGAGCGCTTTAGCGGTTTCGCACTGGGTTTGGTATTTAAAATACCGAAGCTCGATTATTTTTTTATCTTCTCGGTTTAGCAGTTTTAAGACCTCGTTAAGCGCGAGCTTTTCCGTCAGCTTCTCCATTATATCATCGGCGGGCAAATCAATTTGTCGATTATCGTCGTCCTCGTAGGAATTTGTGAGCGATAACGGATAGCGCGCCGAGTTTATCGCGTCGGCGATTTTCTCCTCGGGTTCGCCGAGGATTTTTGACAACTCCTCTACGGTAGGGGTTCGGTCGTGTTGTTCAGTAAACTTTTTAGTTTCGCTGTTAATTTTGAGGGAGAGTTCCTTTAAACTTCGGCTGACTTTAACCGTTCCGCCGTCACGAAAAAGCCGTTTAATCTCGCCTAGAATCACGGGTACGGCGTAGGTGGAAAGTTGCAGTTTTAAATCGGGATTAAAGCGGTTAACCGCCTTGACAAGTCCCATACAGCCCGCGGAGTAAAGCTCCTCGTACTCAATCCCGCGGTTTCTGAAACGCTTACAACAGGCGTGTACCAACGCGAGATTGTCCTCAACCATTTTATCGTTCATCGGGTGGGTACTATCTTCTTTTCGAGGGTTACTGTCGTACCCTTGCCGACGGCGGAACGCACCTTTACTTTATCCATAAAGCTCTGCATTACCGCGAATCCAAGCCCCGCTCTCTCCTCGTCGGCGGCGGTTGTAAACAGCGGTTTCATTGCTTCTTTTATATCTTCGATGCCGACGCCTTTATCACGGATTTTCAGGACGACGAGCTTATCCTCGTAGATATAGGCGTCTATGTAAACTACTCCCGCCTCACGCCGATAGCCGTGTACGATACAGTTCGTGACGGCTTCGCTGACAGCGGTTTTTATATCGGCGAGCTCGGCGATAGTCGGGTCGAGTTCCATAACGAACGCCGACACTACACTGCGGGCAAAGCCCTCGTTAAGACTTTTGCTCGGGAATTTAATATGCATTTCGTTTATAGATTTCATCACAGCACCCCCAGAGAAGTTACACCGCTAAGCTCGATAATCCGCGTGAGATTATCGGGTATATTTTTTATTTTAAGCACTCCGCCGACAAGCCCGACGGCTCGGTATCTCCCCATAATCAGACCTATACCCGAGCTGTCCATAAAGCTGACCTTCGAAAAATCCAGCTCAAGCTTTTTAGGTCTAAGGGTATTTATCCGTCCGTCGATAGCACAGCGGATATCGGCGGCGCGGTCATGGTCTATTTCGCCGTTTAGAAAAACGGTAAGAACATCATTTTTATAGTCCGCGTCCAGCATTTCTAACTTCCTTTCAATGACTTATAGATAAAATAAAACCTATACCATTATAAACGGTATAGGTTAAAAAATTTGTCGCAGTATAGGTTATTTTTTGTACTCTATGTTCGCGCTTCTTATTAAATTAAATACGGTCTTACCTCGCTCGCCATATACAGAGAACCCGCGATTACCAAAAGGCTGTCGGTTTCTTCGGCATATGTTACGGCGCTGTCTAAGGCGGATTTTACATCACCGAACACCTTAACATTTTTAAAATACGGTTTACATTCCTCGGCGAGCTTTTCCGAGCTCAGAGTTCGAGGGTTATTTACAGGCACGGTATAAACCGTATCGAATAACCCCTCGAGGATTTTAATAGAGCTTTTGCTGTCTTTATCGGCGAGCATACCGAGTATAAGAACAGCGGATTTTTTCGGGTTATATTTTTCGACAGCGTTTTTAAGCGCGTTTATTCCGTCGGGATTATGCGCTCCGTCGAGTATAATGAGCGGATTTTCGCTCATAAGCTCAAACCTCGCGGGATTCACCGCGTTTTTAAAGCCGTCGATTATATTATCGTCGGAGATAGTGTAATTTTCCCTAAGCACCTCGATACAGGCAAGGGCGTTTTTAGCGTTTTCGAGCTGATGCTCTCCGATAAAATCCAGCTCGATTTTCAGCTTGTTGTACTCGAAAACGGTCGAGTAAATAGTTTCGCTAAGAACGTTCAGATTAATATCTTCGCTCTTAATAAGGCGGACGTTTTTATCGACGCAGTTCTTCTCGATAACCGCCATAGCTTCGTCGAGCTGAGAAGCTGTTACCGCGGGCGAGCCGTTCTTTATAATTCCGCATTTTTGGAGAGTAATTTCTTCGATAGTATCGCCGAGCACGGCGGTATGGTCGAGACCGATTTTAGTAATCACGGTACAAAGCGGCGGTTTTATCACATTGGTGCAGTCGAGAAGTCCGCCCATACCTGTTTCAAGTACAACTACATCGCAACCCGCGTTTTTGTGGATATAAAACTCGAGCGCCATAACGTACTCAAACTCGGTAATTATACAGCCCTCGGCTCGAAGTTTTTCGATTATCGGGAAAGTCTTTTCGACGGCGTCGTTCAGAGTTTCTTCGGAAATCATCTCGCCGTTAATCTGAATACGCTCCCTGAAATCGACTATAAACGGCGAAATAAACAGCCCCGTCTTGTAACCGGCAGAGGTCAAAACACTGCTTATAAGCGCGCAGGTAGAGCCTTTGCCGTTGGTACCGGCGACATGTACGAACTTTAGAGAGTCCTGGGGATTGCCGAGTATATCTAAAAATTTTTTAATTCGCTCGAGCCCCGGTCGTGAACCGAATTTATCGAGCGAGTGAATTTTTTCTAGTGATGTCATATAAGTTCCTTATAAATTTCGTTTTTCTTAAAACCTGTGAGCGAGGCGATTTCTTTAGCGGCTTCGCTCGTTTTAGCGCCGTTTTCAACCAGCTTTTTCGCCAGCTCTACGGCGGACTCAAGAGTATAGCTCTCCTTTTCCTCGTCCTTTTTACCCTCGAGTACAAGGACTATTTCGCCCTTGATACCGCTGTCCGCGAGTTCTTCGGCGGCGGTTTTAGTCGTAGTCCGAATAACTTCCTCGTGGATTTTAGTAATCTCACGCACTATAGAGAGCTTTCTTTCGCCGAACGCGGAGTATAAGTCCTTTAAGGTTGAGGGGAGTTTATGCGGAGCTTCGTAGAATATCATCGTTCTGCGCTCATTTTTCAGGCTTTCGAGGTGTTCTTTTCGGCTTTTTTTATTTACGCTTAAAAATCCCTCGAAACAAAATCTACCCGTTTCAAGTCCGCTCACGGCTAAAGCCGAGATAACCGCGCTCGGTCCCGGGATAACGATAGTCTGTATTCCCTTTTCTTCACAGAGCTTGATTAAATCTTCACCGGGGTCGGATATACACGGCATACCGGCGTCGGTGACGATAGCGCAGGTTTCGCCCTTTAAGATACGGGCGCAGATAATCTCCCCGCGCTCGCGTTTATTGTGTTCATAATAACTCACCATCGGTTTTTTGATTCCGAAATGGTTTAGAAGTTTAAGGGTAACTCTGGTGTCCTCGGCGGCGATAAAATCGACCTCGGACAAGGTTTCTACCGCCCTCGGCGATAAATCGGATAAATTACCGATAGGAGTTCCCACTACATATAATTTACTCATCATATCCATCCTTATAGCTTCCGTAAATCTCACGCATTTCCGGAGAAAACTCTCCGTTTTCCTCGATAAAGAGCGTAGGCTCTACGACGAGATTTCCCTTTTTCGAGGAACGTTTTCCCTCGATTAAAAACAGCTTGGGCTTTTTGTCCTTTCGCTGTTGTACGAACCTAAGCCGTTTAGGCTCGAGGTTGTTGTTACGCATAACTTCCATAACGTCCGTGAGCCTTTCGGGACGTTGGCACATACAAAATCTTCCGCCGAACTGGAGGAGATTTTTAGCGGCTAGGACGATATCCTCGAGCGTACAACTCTGCTCGTGGCGGGCTAAGAGCTTCTCGCTGTCGGGATTTTTAATACCGCTGCCGTCGAGCTTATACGGCGGATTACAGCAAACTAAGTCGTAATAACCGAATTTAAGCACGCCTTTGAGCTCCTTTAAATCGGCGTTTATAAAGTCTATATTAGAAAGTCCGTTGTATTCCTTAGAGCGTTCGGCTAAATTTACCGCGCCGCTTTGGATTTCTACGGCGGAGATTTTAACCGAGGTATCGTTTCTGCTCCATAAAAACGGAATAGTTCCGCAGCCTGTACCGAGGTCTACCGCCTTTGAATTTTTCTTGGGCTTAGCGAAATCGGCGAGCAGGATTGTATCGGTGGAGAAATGGTAAAACTCGTTTACGTAAATCTCCACTCCGTTACCGAGAGGCTCGAGATGTTCTTTTTTATCGGACACAGGCTCACTTCCTTTCAGAAAAACATAATAACATTATGATTATACCATTATAAAAAGAAAACGGCAAGGTTAAACCTTGCCGCCTTAAGTACTAATCGCAAATTATCCCTCAGAGGGAGCGCCTACAGGACAAACATCAGCGCAAGAACCGCAATCGATGCAAGTATCAGCGTCGATAACGTATTTGCCGTCGCCCTCAGAGATAGCGCTTACAGGACACTCGTCAACACAAGCTCCGCACATAATGCAATCGTCTGAAATCTTGTATGCCATAATATAGTCCTCCTTAAATTATTATCTTTATTTTACCACACTTTCTACAAAATGCAATAGGTTAGTTTTGCCTAAGTTATCAAATAATTTGAAATTTGTGAAGTTTAACTAATTTGCCTACGGAAATATGTATATATTAGCCTAATTATTTTACTTTTACGCTGACTGTTTTTGAGAGCGATTTTGATTTATAATCAGAGTTTCCGCTTACGGTGATTTTAAGATTAACCTTATACGTTTTTTTGGAATACTTGCCCTTCTTAAAGGTAATAGCTCCGCTGGTTTTATTAACGGTAACTTTCTTATAAATCTTCGAGGTTGTACCGCTTTTTACCTTAGTTACTTTTACCGTACCCTTAGCGGATTTTAT
>JAHKZS010000074.1 GCA_020626545.1 bacterium | reverse complement strand
TTGAGCTTCTTGAACGCGTTAAACTTACCGTTAGTCTTACCGCACTTGTTACCCATTACGATATACTTCTTAGCGCCTGAAACCTTATTCCAAGTAACCTTGTTGGATTTCTTGGTAGTCTTGGCAACCTTAGCTTTAAGACCGCTGAACTTGGATCCCTTGGGATCGCCGTCGGACTTAGCCTTAGAAATAGCGTTTACAGCTGAAGCTTCATCAACAGGCTTGTTAAAGTCAACCTTAGAAGGAGCAATTGTCGGAGCCTGTGTAGCCTTAGTGGGCTCTGCTGTTGTGGGCTGAGGAGCTACAGTTGTCGGCTGAGGAGCTACTGTTGTCGGCTCGGGAGCAACTGTTGTCGGCTCGGGAGCTTCGGTTGTCGGCTCGGGAGCAACTGTTGTTTCCTCGGGAGCAACTGTTGTTTCCTCGGGAGCTGCTGTTGTCTCCTCGGGAGCTGCTGTTGTCTCCTCGGGAGCTACTGTTGTCGGCTGTTCAGGCTCGATTGTACCGTCAGATCTTACAACCTGGTTGTTGTAATCGCTGAGTTTAACGTTAGCAAACTTGTTCTCAGATACCCAATCGTTGCCGTTATATACCTGATACTGTAATACTGTTACATCATCAAAATCCTTGGGAACAGATACGCTGTAGAGGTTTACGCCGTTCATCTTGATAGGAGTCTGAACGAATGTGTACTGATGCCAGTTTTCAGGATTAGTTCCGTTAGGATCGTTGAAGTTGAGCTTGTATGTATTACCTGCTGCTTCCTGCTCTGCGGAGGGCAGATAATAGAATGTGTACATTTCGAGAGTCTTAGTTGTAGGAGCGACTGTTGTTTCCTCAGGAGCCGCTGTTGTCTGCTCGGGAGCCGCTGTTGTCTGCTCGGGAGCGGCTGTCGTCTGCTCGGGAGCCGCTGTTGTCGGCTCGGTAGCTTCTGTAGGTTTAGCTGTAGTAGCTTCTGTGGGTTCAGCAGTTGTGGGTTCCTGCTTAGTTGTATAAGAAAGTGTTAATGTACCGTCGCCATTCTTAACGAGAGTAAATTCAACTTCTACATTACCGGGAACATAAAGCTTGTTAGCGTCAGTTCCGAGAGAAGTTGTATTGTAAAGTGTAGCGGAGCTTACTTCACCCTGCCAGCCGTCAGTCATATACCAGTTAGCGTTACCGTCTTCTTTAACAGCAACATAGCTTGTCTGGTCGAATGTAGCTGTAACTTTACCGTTTACGAACTTATAGTCGCCCATATTAGCGGCGTCGTCTTCGCAAGCGTAGTTAGCGCCGTTGATATAACCGAAGAGGTAATAGTCCTTATCGCCTACAGGAGTAGTTGTTTCCTGAGCCTCTGTTGTAGGCTGTTCGCCGCCTGCGAGCTCTACTTTGTAGTGGCCCTGGCTGTCTTTCTCATTGATAGGATACCACTGAGCGCCGTCTTTGATGTCAGACTTAATATCTACAGTCTGTTTTCCGCCGCCGTTGAATACGATACCCGCAGCGCTTGCGGGAACAGTAGCCTTATAAACCTTCTGACCGAAGCCGTTATCTTCCTGATCTAAAGTCATAGCTGTGCCGGGCCATTCGGGACCGTCGTTCCAGTAGTAGATGTTGGGAGCACCCCAACCGAGAGCGTCTGTGAAGTATACTGTATAAGTATCGGGAGCCTTGGTTGTAGGAGCTGCGGTTGTAGGAGCCTGTGTTGTGGGAGCTTCTGTTGTGGGAGCCTGTGTTGCAGGCTGAGTTTCGGGCTCTGTAGAGCCGCCTGTTAATTCGGCAGTCATCGAGAAGTTATCCTTCTGAGCGGCAACTGTCGCATGACTGTCAATATAAGCAAAACGTGTAGATAAATCGTACTCATCTTCGATACCGTCGAGAATCTCTACATCCACATCAATAGTCTGGTCCGCGTTGATTGCGTCCTTAACCTTGAAGTGAACTGTGAAGAAAATCGATGATGTTGAGTAATTGGCAGCGTCAATACCACATGTGAAGTTGATAGCAACACAGCTGTTTTTGTTCTGATATTTCTCGCTATTAGCACCTGCACCGACAAAAGATACAGCATCTCCGGAGAACGGAGTACCCTTAGTGATTTTAGTAGCAAATAACGCTGTGGGATCAAATTTTACATCAAGCTGACCGTCTGCGAGAAGCTGATCCGCTGTTAAATAAACGTTAAGGTCAAACTCGTCCCCTGCCTTATAGGTCTTGGAAACATCGGCAAACACACCCTGAGTGTTTTTAGCCGTTACCTTGTAAGTTTCAGCCGCAAAAGCAGACATTCCGGCAGCTACTGTGAGCATAGACAGTAACATAAGAACGGAAAGCACTAAAGCAACTGATTTTTTGAACATTTGCATTTTCTTTCTCTCCTTTGCAAAAATTTCCGTTATAATAAAAATATATTATAATTCATCTACTATTTTATAACTAATTTGTAACAAAATCAATTGTGAATTATGTATAAAATTTCCGCAGGCTTTTTGGTTATTATTGCGAGCGAAAAGAAAAATGCTGTACGATAAACTCGTACAGCCCGGTTTTTTATATAAATCCGATTTTTTTCTTAGCCTTAGCGAGAGTTCTTGACGAAATTTTAAGCGCGATTTCGTCCGCCTTTCTGTAACAGCTTTCGAGATACGCTTTATCGGCGATAAGCTTCTCGTATTCTTCCTTAACAGGTCTCAACGCCTCGACTACAGCCTCGCCCACGGCGGTTTTAAAGTCGCCGTAGCCCTTACCGTCGAAGTCGTGCTCAATCTGCTCGCGGGTAAGTCCCGTAACAGCTCCGTAAATATCCATAAGGTTGTTTATACCGTCCTTGCCCTCGCCGTAACGCACACAGGCCTCGCTGTCGGTAACGGCGCGCTTGAACTTCTTCATAATGACCTCGGGAGGATCGAGAAGATGTACGCATCCGTTAACGTTTTCGTCGGATTTACTCATCTTTTTAGTCGGATCCTGAAGGCTCATTACCCTCGCGCCTGTTTTCGGGATATACGCCTCGGGAACTTTAAACACGTTCGGATAAAGTCCGTTAAAGCGGTTAGCTATATCGCGCGCGAGCTCGAGATGCTGCATCTGGTCGGCTCCTACGGGAACGCAGTCCGCCTGATAAAGCAGGATATCAGCCGCCATCAGCGACGGATAAGTAAAGAGTCCGGCGTTAATATTATCGGCGTGCTTAGCGCTCTTGTCCTTAAACTGAGTCATTCTCGAAAGCTCGCCGAACTGAGTATAACAGTTCAAAATCCAAGCGAGCTCGGCGTGAGTATGGACATGGCTCTGAATAAAGAACAATGTTTTTTCTACATCTATACCGCACGCTAAAATTGAAGCGTAGGCGTCTATAATATTTTTGCGCATTTTAGCGGGTTCCTGGCGGACGGTGATTGTGTGTAAATCGGCTAAGGCGAAAATACAGTTAAACTCGTCCTGCATTTTAACCCAGTTTCTGATAGCGCCTAGGTAGTTTCCGAGCGTAATTGTTCCGCTGGGCTGGATTAAACTAAGCGCGACTTTTTTCTTTTCTGTTTCCATATTGCACCTCATTAAACAAGTTCTTTTATAAGCTCTCCGAGCACTTTAATACCCTTTTCGAGCTGTTCGTCGGTCGGAGTGGAGAAGTTGATTCTAAATCCATCGGAGCTGTCGTTTTCGTCGGTCAAAAACGCGTTACCCGGTACTACACAAACCTTTCGCTCGATAGCTTTCTTGACGTAATCGGGCATATCGACTCCGCTCGGAAGCTTACACCAGATAAACAGACCGCCGTCTATCTTATCGTAGGTAATTTCGGGAGCGCAGTATTTATCGAGTAAATCCATAGCGAACTTAGCTTTTTTACGGTAAATGGTTCTCAACTTTTCGAGATGAGCCTCAAAGTCGTATTTAGTTAAAAACTCATAGCATAGCATCTGCGACCAAATATTAGTATGGACGTCGCTTCCCTGCTTACAAACAGTCAGTTTCTGGATAATCGGCTTAGGCGCTATAACGTAAGCTACGCGGATACCGGGAGAGATAACCTTGCTGAAACTTCCCGCGTAGATAACGCGGCCCTCGGTGTCGAGAGTTTTAATCGCGGGGATAAAGTCTCCGCTGTATCTTAAATCTCCGTAGGGGTTGTCCTCTAAAATAAGCACATTGTACTTGCAGGCGAGCTCATAGAGCTTCTTTCTCTTTTCAAGGCTCATTGTAACGCCCGAGGGATTTTGGAAGTTCGGGATTGTATAGATAAATCTAACGTTATCATTTTCCTTAAGCGCTTTTTCGAGAAGCTCGATATTCATACCGTCGCTCTCGACAGGCACTCCGACGAGCTTAGCGTTATAGGCTCGAAAAGAATTCAGCGAGCCGATAAAGCTCGGAGCCTCGGTTATTATAACTTCCTTTTCGTTAACGAGCGCCTTTGTGGAGAAATCCATAATCTGCTGGGCTCCCGTTGTAATTAAAATATCGTCGTCGTCAGTACCGATATTATACTTTTCGTTCATATAATTCTTTAGATGTTCTCTAAGCGGAGCGTATCCCTCGGTGACGCTGTACTGAAGCAGTCCGATAGGATTTTCCTTAAACAGACGGGCGGAAATCTCCTCTAGTTCCTTGATCGGAAACGCGTCCGGAGAGGGATTTCCCGCGGAAAGCGATACTACCTCCGGGTCAGCGGCGTACTTAAAAATCTCTCTAATCGCGCTGGGTTTAAGGTTATTGGTTCTATCAGAAAACTTGTATTCCATTTAACATCCTCTTTTCAATAAATAATTAACCATACCTTAGAATTTTACCACATATTATTTGCTCTTGCAAGTTCAGTATCAATTATTATATAAAAAATAAGCCGAAAAAGCGAAAAAAGCATTGTAAACCGTATATTTTTAGTGTATAATAAAGTATATATGTATTTTTTCGCCGGATATTTGAATACAGCCTATTTTTAGGAGGCAGGTTATGGCATATAATAACAGAGGCGGTTACAGGTCATACGACCGTAAAATTCACGTCAATAAAAAATTTAGAAACAGAGTTATAATTATAGCGACCGGAATCGTAATCTTCGCGCTGATAGTAGCGCTTATTTCCTGTATATTCAGCTGCGTATGCACCGGAAGTACAAAAACCGATCCAACTATAAATACAGCGACTTTAGGAACCGGTACTTCGGCAAACGCTAAAACTAAAGCCAAGGCCATACCGACCGACAGCATCACATTTAAGGAACCCGATATCAAGGACGACGATACAGAAAGCGTCGGAGTTCTCGACGGCGAAGTTTACGTTTGGAACTCAAAAGCTTTCGCCGCCTTCAACGGCACTAAAGAAAACGCCAAAGCTTACGCCGATTACATCAACGAAGTTAAATCAACTCTCGGAAACGGAGTAAATGTTTACTCGTCGATTTTTCCGACTCATATCGAAACGGGACTCCCGAACCGTATGAAGAATACGGACGAAGGTATTTCCACAAAATCTCAGGCGGACTACATCAAGGCGGCTTATAAGAAATACGACAAAAAGGTAAAATACATCAATACCTACAACGAGTTTTCTACTCATTGTAACGACTATATTTTCTTTGACTCGGATTACAACCCGACGGCGCTCGGCGGATTCTGCGTATATAAATCCTTTGTCGATACGACGAAGAAACCTAAAATCGCCTTAAGTTCGTGTAAGGAAGCCGCAGTACAGAATTTCACCGGCTATTATAACGACACAACCGATTCGGAACTCGGCATAGACACGGTAACTTACTGGGATTTCCCGTACAGTATAAATAATACAATCACAACTTCGGACGACGAAACATTTACCGCGGAAAGCGTTTACAATAAGGACGCGGAGTCGGGAGCTTCGGCATACGACGTATTCCTGTACGGCAAAAATCCGCTCGAGGTAATTAAGAGCGAGAGCGATAAGGCGAGCGGTAAAATCGCCATAATCCACAACAAGACAGGAAACTCCTCGGTACCATATTTCACCTATAACTACGAGGAAGTTTATTCGATAGATTACACTCAGTATAACGGAAACCTTAAAAGCTTATGTGAAGAAAACGGAATTACAGATGTTCTGTTTATAAGCGACACAGACAGCTCGGCTGATTCCGATCAGCTCGCAAGTCTTCAGAAACTCTTATCGACAGAAACCGACACAGATACCGACACAGATACCGGCGAAGATTCTGATTCGAACTCGGATTACGACACAGATACAGATACTGATTACGACGCGGAAGCGGAATAATTTATAAAGGAGGGAAAGGATATGTTAGCGGATAAAGTAGGCGTAAATATTTTCGGCAAGCTTACGAAAAATATTTACTCCGGATATCTTAACTCAGATAATTCCCAGCGCAAAAAAGCATATGTCCTTTCCGACAAACCCGTCAACGAGTATTTTAAGGGTATCGTGATTGCGTTAGCTACTTTCGGTGAGGACGATCAGCGCGTTATTGTCGCTTCGGAAAACAGCGTTTATTACGAGCCCGAGATTCGAACCGAGTTCTCCTACTTAAAAAACACAACTCTAACCTCGCTAAAATGTCTTAACGAAAAGAGTTGCGGCGCCGTAGTGTTTTATAACGGAAAGGCGAACACACGGATACTTCTCGTTAAAAACAACAACGGAAGGTACTGGAGCTTTCCTAAGGGTCACATCGAAATCGGCGAAACCGAACAGGAAACCGCTATCCGCGAGATAAAAGAAGAAACCTCGCTCGACGTCGAGATTAAAGACGGCTTCAGAGAGGTAAGCGATTACTCTCCGTTCGGTAAAATCCGCAAGCATGTTGTATTCTTCTTGGCTCAGGCGTTTACCGACAACGTTCATATTCAGGAGGAAGAAATCGCCGAGTACATTTGGGTGGATTTACAACAAGCGCGGAAGCTTTGCTCCTACGATAACGATTTAAGGATAATCAACAAAGCCGAAACGGCGATTAAAATTATAAAATAAAAATTTCGGAGGATGTTCAAATTCGAACATCCTCCGTTGTTATATATGTAAAATCTTATTTATTATAGCTCGGAATTTCAGACTTATCATACTCGTCGAGTCTGTTGCCGTAGAGGTAATACTTCGTTTCCTTGACGACAACTCCCGAGAGCAGCACAACTGCTATAAGGTTCGGAATCGCCATAAGCGCGTTGAATATATCCGAAAGCACCCATACCATATCGAGCGAGATAACGGGAGCTACTAAAAGCACCAGTACGAACACTATCTTATAAGGTATCATACCCTTTACGCCGAACAGGTATTCAACGCAACGCTCGCCGTAATACGACCAACCGAGTACAGTCGAGTAAGCGAAAGCCACAATTCCGATTACGAGTATCGGAGTTCCGACGTAGGGAATCTGCTGGAACGCGGTATATGTAAGCTTATCGCCGTCTGCTCCGTTAAAGAGCGCGGGATGTTTAATAACCGAGCTTACGAGTACAAGTCCCGTCATAAGACATACTACAACCGTATCCCAGAAAGTACCGGTCGAGGATACGAGAGCTTGGCGGACAGAGTTTCTCGTCTGAGCCGCTGAGGCTACAATCGGAGCGGAACCTAAACCGGATTCGTTGGAGAAAAGTCCTCTCGCGATTCCGTAACGAGCCGCAATCATAATCGACGAACCTATAAATCCGCCCGCGGCGGCTGTAGTCGAGAACGCGGATTTTAATATAAGCATAACAGCGTCGCCGAGGTAGTTAAAGTTCATAACGAGGATAATAATACATCCGATAACGTAAAGAGCCGCCATACCTGGAACTAAAAACTCGCACACTCTCGAGATAGATTTAATTCCGCCGAAGATTACTATCGCCGTAATAACAGCGACCGCAATGCCGATAATTAAGGAAACAATAGAAACATTCTGACCGAAAAGCGTAATATTCAAGGTGTTTTTAGGGTTAAAGGCGCTGTTCATAATACTCGAGATAGCGTTTACCTGAACACCCGAGCCGATACCGAACGAAGCAAAAAGCGCGAATAAGGCGAACAGCACGCCGAGCCATTTCATCTTCAAACCTCTTTCGAGGATATACATAGCTCCGCCGAGCATTCTTCCGTCTTTAGCGCGGACTCTGTACTTAACGGCTAAAAGCGATTCGGCGTACTTAGTAGCTATACCGAACACACCCGTAAGCCAGCACCAAAGCACAGCTCCGGGACCGCCTAAGGCGATAGCGGTGCCTACGCCGATAATATTACCCGTACCGATAGTCGAGGCGAGCGCCGTCGCGAGCGACTGGAACGGGCTTATATCTCCGTCAGAGTCAGGGTCTTTAGACACCGAGAGCTTAATAGCTTTTAGGGTTTTCCGTTGGACAAATCTTGTGCGTATGGTTATAAAAATATGAGTTCCCAAAAGCAGAACTATCATAAACCAGCCCCAAACAAACTCGTCAGCGGCGTTTAAAAAATTTGAAATTGCGTCTAACATTTTAACTTTCTCCGTTTATATTTTCTATCAAAAGCGAAAGCATCTTAAGATTATCTAACACCTTAAAAACCTTATTTTTTAATTCGTCATCGGGTTCGTCCATATCGGGTACGATAACCGTAACGCAACCCGCGTCCGCGGCGGATACCGCTCCGTTCGGACTGTCCTCAACGGCGATACAGTCCCCGGGACTCAACCCGAGCTTTTTACAGGCAAACTCGTAAATATCCGGCGCGGGTTTGCCTCTTTTTACCATAGAAGCGGTTACAACCTCATCAAAACAGTCGTAAAGTCCGACCGAAGTTAGATAACGCTTCGCCCTCTCGGGCGGAGTAGCCGTAGCAAGCGCGGTTTTTAAACCTTTTTCTTTAAGCCAATTAAGTATATATTCGGCGTAAGGCTTCAGCTCTATACCGTTCTTTTCGATATATTCGTCCATAAGCGCGATACGCTTATTTCTAACCTTATCGTAATCAAAACTCCCGCCGAAGAAGCCCTTTAGTTTTTCGACAGCGTAAGGGCGCGCCATACTTCTTATGGCGAGGGCGTGCTTTTCCTCGAAAGGATAACCGCAAGCCTTCCCCGCTTCGCTCCAAAACCTTATATAGTATTTTTCGCTGTCGAGTAAAACGCCGTCCATATCGAACACTACGCCTTTAATTCTCATTTTTACCTACCTTAATATTTACCATAACTATTCCGACAGCTATCAGTATAAGTGATACGAGATTTTCTATCCTCAGAATATCCTCGCCTAAAAGGAAATAGCTCCATAGCGTGCCGAATATCGGAACGAGCATTGTAAAAATAGTAATTCGGCTTACGGAATGGTGTTTTAGAAGCGCCGTCCAGATTAAGAAGCTCACCGACGATACCAGCGACAGCCATAAAAGTATTGCCCATGAACCGCCGTCGCGGTAAACTGTCCGTCCGCCGAAGATAAGCCCTATTATTAAAAGTATAACTCCGCCGATAAAAAGCTGGAACGCCGTTACCGAGAGCGGATTTCTTCCGTCGGAAATCTTTTTCGTGATAATATTTCCAAAAGCTCCCGAAAACGCCGAAAGCAAAACTATAATATCTCCGAAAAAGGTCGCCGAACCGAGCGAAAAGTCCGAAAAATTAACGCACACTATTCCACAAAGCCCGAGTACACAGCCCGCGGTTTTCAGGAAAGTGAGCCTGTCGTTTTTAAAAAACAGAGCCGCGAGCGCCACGGAAATTATCGAAACCGTACCCGTTATAATCGAGGTGTTCACCGCGGTTGTAAAACCTACGCCTATGTAGGCGAAAAGATATTGGAGCGCGGTTTGAATTACGCCGAGCAACGCGACTGGCGCGAAGTCGCGCTTAGATATAAGCGGAGGTTTTCGGTAGATTATAAGTCCGAAAACGAACACCAAAACTCCCGCTAAGGCGAACCGCTCGCCCGCGAAAAGTATCTTGGACGCCGCGTCCGAGCCCTCGATTTTAAGCGAGGAGTAACCGAGCTTAATAAGCGGAAACGCCGTTCCCCATAAGCCCGCGCAGATAAACGCACCGAGATACGCGATATATTTATTCCTAATTAAATCTTTCATTCTACACCAAAAGCCGATTTACAAAAGTAAACCGGCTTTTTAAATTCTCTTAATCTTCGGCGGTAAAGAACGGCTCTACGTCCTCGACCGCTTTCTGAGCGAAAGGAATTGAGTACGGCATCATCGAAAGCTGGTAGCCGTCGAGATGCGGAGAAGCGCTCATCGAAATACCCTTGAATATTTCTTCCATCTTATCGCCCTGAAAATCGACAATAACGAGGTAGCTCGCCTTTTCATCCTGCTCGCGTTTAAACATCTTGAGGTAAGCGGCGTCTACATCAGAACGCTCCTGGAGATAGTTTATGATAGAAGCCATCATATCTATCGGATATTTGTCGGGATCGGGATCGCCGAGCTCTACTTTATCGTCGGCGGTAAATGTCTGCTGCTTAAGTCCCGAGTTCTTTTCTCTCTCGTCCTTCTGCTTTTTAAGCGACATAACCATATCTTTCGGGAAAGCTACGCTCTTTCCGAAGGGATTGATTACGAAGCCTTTTACGTGGCAATCCTTCTCGGCAAGCACCTGAGCAAAGCCGTCGAAGGTCATAATCACGTCGTCCTTGCCCTCGGAAACAGTCCATTTTTTCTTTTCCTCCTGATCGGTAAAGGCGGGGAAGAATTTTTCCTTGTTCTGATTTTCAATAAGCTGGAACTGTACCTGAGTTTCCTGCTGCATAACAGTTCCGTTGCCGTCGGTTTTAGCGACGTTCTGAGGCTTAGACACCACGCCGGGAGTAATAAACTGAGCCTGCATCACACAGTCAATCATTCTGTTTACGTTATCGGGGGTATTATCCGCCTGCATCTTTTCTATAGCTTCCAAAAGCTCGGGGTTAGTAATGTTTTTACTTCCGTTAATTAATTCCATATTTCCTCCTATATAACTTTATCGGATTGGAAATAAACGTAAGTCTGGTCGACTATAAGCTTACTTCCGCCGTAATCTACTACAAAAATCTTCTGGCTGTCGCAGCTTTCCTTAGAAACGACCTTAAGCGGACTTCTTCTGAACTCGTCCTCGTCGGTAGCGTACTCTAAGGCGAACTTATCGGACGAAAGCGATACGCTCGCATATCCCGTAAACGGGCTGAGTTCGTCCTTTCCGATTAAATAATACTGCTTTTTCAACAGCTTTATTCCTATATCCTCGTTTTTAAGCGAGCCGATATATTTCGGAGCGTCGTTTAAAAACATACCTGTTTTAAAATATCCTATCGAAACGGTTAAGTCGGATTTAACGGCAATCGGTCTCGCCGTGCCGTTAGCTCCCGAAAGCCCGCTGTTAATATCTACGCAGACTTTATAAGCGGGCGCGCGGTTTATATTCTCGATAAGAGAAACCATATCCTCCCTAAGCTCACCCGAAAAACCCGTTCCTAAAATACAATCGACAATTATATCGTAAGAGCCGAGCTCGGTATATTCGTCGCAAAAGCTCTCGTTAATACCTTTATTCCTGCAACGGCTGTAATAGTACGCTCCGTCGTCGGAAAGCTTATCGCTCACCCTCAGAATAACCGGGCGGTATCCGTTATCGAAAAGGATTTCCGCCAGAGCGTAACCGTCGCCGCCGTTATTACCGCTGCCGCAGATAACGGCTATGTTCCCTCTCCATTTAACGCTTTTATAAACGCCCGCGGCGGCTCTCTGCATAAGTTCCTTACCGCTTACAGAGGTATTAATCGTGAAAGCGTCGCTCTCACGCATATTTTTTACCGAAATAACATTTTCCATCAATTAACCTTTTTTAAATAGTTTTTTATAAACCCTGTAGCACCATTCCTTAGGCTTATACCTAAAGCGCATAAGCTTTAGCATAAGCTTTCTAAGCTTTAAGGATTTGCACCAGAATTTAACGTATCTTAAATACCGCTTATCACGCACGGTATATTTTTTATCTCTTTTATACCAGGAATCGAGCTTACCCAAAACCATATCCCGAGTAACGTTGTACTCGAGAATCCATTGGTTATCGCCGCAACATATATATCCGCCGTCGTTTTTACCGAGCACACGGTGGAGTACATGTTCGCCTGTTTCCCTTTTATAAAGGATTACGTCGTACTTCTGAATCTCGCCGTCGATTTTAACGATACAGACGTCGCTGCAGTCGGATTTTATAAGCGGATACATACTCGTACCCTTGGTTTTAGTCATATAATATCCGCGCTCGCGGATAACATCCTCAATCTGTTTAGGCATCTAAAAGTCCAGCGTCACCGAGCTTTTTAATAAAAGCGTCGCAGTCTTTTTCGGCGGTAGCGCGGTCGATTTCGTAGTGGTCAACCATTTTATCGACGAGCTCCCCGCGGGTAATATCCTCGCTGAGCGCCTTAAAAATAAATGCTCCGACCGAATTTAGCGTAATAAGTTTATTAAAATCCTCGCTGTCCTCCCCTACGGCTACAACGATATAATCGCCGCCGAAGTTTCGAAGCAGATAATCGTTCTTTACCTTCATAAACTCATTCCTTCATAATCTCGTTATAAGCGGTAACTGCCGCTTCATCGTCCATATTAACTCTTAAATCGTAACACTTAACCTGCTGTAAAAAGCCGTCGAGTAAATCGAGAAGCTTACCCATAAGCCCCGCGTCAGACGGGCGGACGGTCTGGTTAAGCGCTCTCGCTACGACTTCGCTCGTAGAAATAGAGCCGATAGAGTTCTTTTCGGCTCTCGATAAAAAGCACAGCGCCTTAGCGGGAACCTTTACGTTCTCGCCCATAGCCTCTTTACCGCGCCACGGTGTTCCGTAAACATAAAAAACGCCGTCGACCTTTCTTATAATAGGCTTATCGTCGTTGATAATCTTTACCCTATCGCCGAAATTCTTCATCCAGAGGTTGCGGTGGGTACTTTTACCCGTACCGCTTTTCGCGGTAAACATAATAGCCTTGCCGTCTACCTCGATAGACGAACAATGGAAAAAGAACGCGTCGTACTTATCGAGTACCTCGTATATATACTTGCGGTAAACCGCGGTACACTCATAGCTCGCGTCACTTAAAGAATGAGGCGAAAGCTTTTTCTCGTTTTCTATATCCTCATCCGTTATAACAATGGAGAACCTCGCAGGCTCGTCGTCTACGAGGTAATCCTTCATAATATTATAAGTGTAACGGTATCTTATATCCGCGTCGAATACAATATCAGCTATCTTATACCTGAATATCATGGCTGATAAATATGCGGATCCCATTCATCTGTTTCAGGCTGAGTGGTAGTTTCTGTTGTAGGTTCGGTTACTGTGGTCGCGGGCTCGGTTACTTTAGTCGCGGGCTGAGTTTCGTCTGAGCCCGGTTCTGTAGCGATAGTAGTTTCCTCGGGAGCAGTGGTATCATCCTCGATAGGAGTTGTAACAGGAAGCTCGGAAACGAGCTTAGCTACATACTTAGAGATAATGGTGGCGTCCTTGATATTAACTACTTCGTCTAAATTAACGTCGCCTTTTTCGATGTAATTATCGGGAGCGTCTTTAAGTCCCGCGGTTATCTTCTGGATAGCGGTTACGTCCATTACGTTAATTTTTCCGTCGCCGTTTACGTCGCCGAGTAAAATCTTTTCCTCAGCGTTAACCGCGAATACTGTCGATACAGAAGCAATCATTGTAACAGCTAAAGCCGCCGCGATTACTTTTTTGGCTTTATTAAAGATCACTGAAATCCACCTCCACGTTATCCTTCGCTACACTGTCGCCGGAAGATTTTTTCGAGCTTGTCTTGGAACTTTTTTTCGACGAAGTGCTTGATTTAGAAGACTTCTTGGAAGATGTCTTGCTCGAAGAAACCGAGCTCTTCTCAGAAGTTTTCTTAGATGTTTTCTTAGAAGTTGTTTTTTTGGAAGCCTTGGAGCTTGTCTTACTTCCCGAAGAAGCGGCAGAAGAAGATTTACCGCTTACGGTAGTTTTGGAAGCTTTGGACGAAGCCTTAGAGCTT
>JAHKZS010000073.1 GCA_020626545.1 bacterium | reverse complement strand
TTAATATAATTAAAACAAGTGGAATAATCTTTTTCATAATTACCGCCTAAAAATTTATAAACATATTATACACCATATTTTCCCGATTTTAAACCTTTACTTGATTTTTCCGCGAAAATAATGTACACTCTAGTAGTACAACCATTTAAGGAGTGATTAACGTGGCTGAATTAAATAACGAAAACATCAACGAGGAAGCAATAATCATCGAGCTTACCGACGAGGACGGAGTAAGTACCGAGTTCGAGTATCTAGACACTATCGGTCTCGACGGCGAGGAATATGTAGTTCTTATCGAAAATACCGAGGAAGCCGACGGAGTTATAATTCTTAAAATCGAGTCCGTTGACGACGAAAGCGAGAATTACATCGGTATTGACGACGAGGAAACAGTTCAGAAGGTTTACGAAATTTTCAAGAAAAACCACAAGGACGATTTCGAGTTTACGGATTAACAAAGTCTGAAAGTGCCGATTTACCGGCACTTTTTTCATATATAAGGCGGTGGTAATATGACGCAAGAAGAAAAGCGGGAGTATCTTATAGAAGAACTCCTAAAAGAAAGAAACGAAAAAGCGGATATTCCGAGCGGAGAATTTGAACAGAAACAGATTTTAAGGTCGCTTTTTAATATACGCTTACCTAAACCCGCGAGCGAGGAGTTCCTTAAAATTCAGGACGAATATCTAAAAGAAGAAATCGAGCGCAAGGGAATTACCGATATAGAGGATTTAGAGCCTGTACAAGACGGGCTGTATCTTTGGCAGGGCGATATTACAACGCTTAAATGCGGAGCTATAGTCAACGCGGCTAACTCGCAGATGCTCGGATGTTTTTATCCTTGCCATAAATGTATCGACAACGCTATCCACACGTTCTCGGGAATACAGCTGAGAACCCGCTGCGGTGATATTATGAAATCTCAGGGCTTTGAAGAGCCTACAGGCAGAGCCAAGATAACCCCGGCGTATAACCTGCCGTGCGATTACGTTATCCATACCGTAGGACCGATTATAACGAGCAGAGTTACAGCGGACGACTGCGAGCTTCTTAGAAGCTGTTACCGCTCGTGTTTAGAAAAGGCTTACGAAAACGATATTGAGAGCATAGCTTTCTGCTGTATATCTACGGGCGAGTTTCATTTTCCGAACGAACTCGCGGCTCAAATAGCGGTCGAAACGGTAAAGGAGTTTATCGAGGATACGGGAGCTGAGATTAAGGTAATATTTAATGTGTTTAAGGATTACGACTTAGACATTTACGAACAGCTTTTAAAATAAACGACAACTTTTTAATGTCATTCTGAATTTGTCGAAGAATCTTTTTAATCGGTAGTTTTAAGATTCTTCGGCGTTTGTTCAGGATGGCATTTTCTTTTTCCCGGCAACACTGTAATAAAATAAGAAAACCGCCCTCTCGGACGGTATTCCCATATAATGAATTTTTAAAATTGGAGACTAATTATTTAACTCTCATAATATTCTTCTGAGAATCTATGAAGAGCTTCATTGTAACCTTAGTAGTTTTGCCGTTTTCCTTATAGGTTAAGGTAAACTTGCTAAGGCCGTAGGATGTGCCTGTCATTTTAAACACATGCTTTTTAGCGGAAGCGCTGTAGGAATACTTAGTTTTAATATTCTTCGCGCTCGCGGAAGAACTCCAGCTAAAGTTCTTAGCGGATTTCGCGCTTACTTTATACTCGAAAGATTTCGCGAATGTATTCGCTTTAGTTGTAGTTTTCGCTAAACCGCCCTCCATTTTTTCGGAAGCGTGGGAGCTTGCGGAACCCTTAGAAACGGCGCCCGCCTTTACTGTAGATACTAAGAAAGCGGAAGATACCGCGAATAATGCCGCTAATATAACTGCTAAAACCTTTGTCTTCATAACTTTCATCCTTATTTACCCCTTTGCTGATTATTTTATCATCTCAATAATTCTTTAGTTAATTACCTCAGTGATTAACCTGTTGTGCATATAATATAACACTATATTGTCGGTTTGTCAACCCTATTTTGAAAATTTTTCTGAATTTTTTCAAAAAAATACCGCGGTACAATAACCGCGGCTTACATAATAAGCTAAATACTAACACTTACTAACAGATAAAATTTTTCATCTGTTAGTCGAAAAATCCAGTATTTATCAGGCTTTAGAGTATGTTCTAACAGATGGACAGTAACTATATACATTATAAATTTTATAATAAAAAAATTTATTTTTTTTAACTTATATAAAGGGTTATAGAATAACACTTCCATCTGTATCCATTCACTATGAAATGTTATCCGATTGGGAATATATTTCTAAGTACTCCGAACACAACCAAAATACCTATAAATATATACAGGAGAATATTCTCCCAATTACTAAGCCCTTTCTTGCCGAAGCGGAGATACCTGTAATTATGGTATATAAACATAGCCGAAAACACAGGCAAAGCGCAAAATATAACAGGGTTATACTTAAACGCCGATATAAAATCGAGTTTAAATATACTAAAAAACATTCGGCTTACTCCGCACCCCGGACAGTAGAGTCCTGTAGTAAGATGGACAGGACACGGAATTGAAAAACCAAAAAAAATATGGAGCAATAAATAGCTAAAGCCTATAGCCAAAACTATGGCTGCAGGCTTTACTACTTTTTTTATTCTCTCATTCATTAAAACGGAACGTTGTTGTTCGGATTATTGGAATACTTATTAAGTCTATCCTGCATAAGAGCGTAAGAGATAATGCTCAGTCCGAAAATCGACAGTACTAAATAAAGGATAGAGTTACTGGATTGTCCCTCATACTTATCGAGCTTTTCACCCTGCTTATAGTTCCAATACCAACCGAAAATACCGCAGGTAACGATTGTAAGTAATACAACAATTCCGCCCGACATATCGTCAGGATTATTAGTAATTCTATTAGTATCATCGTTAAGAACTACCATCCAATAAATTCCGAAAATTCCGCAAGTAATAACTGTAAGAACAATGTATAAAGCTATACTTCTATTCTCTACCATTATTATCCTCCCTTTCAAATATTTTCTTAATTTATTATACCATATATTAAACCTATGTCAACATTACTCTCTTAAAAATTCACATCACCGTTATAAAACCTTAAAACCTTTTCTAAACAGTCGGGGGTTTCATCGTAGACAGCGTGTCCGAAATTATCGTAGACGAGCATTTTAGCCTCCGCCTTTTCGGCGGTCAAGGCTATATCTTTAAACGGAAAGATTTTATCGGCTTTACTTCCGATTACAAGTACAGGGAACCGGATTTCTCCAAGCCTTTCGGAAACATCGAAGCCGTCAAAGCTCTCGGCAAGTATAATAAATCTTTTCATATCTTCTTCGCCGGCTCCGCCCATAAGCTCGGCTAAAAGTTTTCCGTATTTATTTACGAAAGCGTCCGAGAATACGGTCTCGACCATTCTTCTGACCAGCGAGTTTTCGTCGCCGTTTTCGGCGTAGGAGAGCCACTCCTTAAGAACTTTTGTATTTTCGTCCGTTATTCGTGATATTGTGGAACAAAGCGCGAGCTTATTAATCAGCCCGGGGTAATCAAGGGCGATAATCTGGGCAATCATTCCGCCCTGGGATACACCGAAAAGATAAATATCTTTAAGCCCGAGCGCCTTAAAAGCTTCAGCGGTATCATCGCCAATATCCTTTATGTTATAGCCTTTCGGGCAGTCAGTTCGGCGGTCAAATAAATAAACAGTATAATCTTTTTTCATATCTTTATAAGCCGAAACTACGCTGTCGGCGGAGTTCATAACGCTTGTTAAGCTTAAGCCGGGGAGGATAACGGCGGTTTTTGAGCCGGTACCGAACTTAAAATATCTCATTTCGAATTTATTTGTTACTACTTTTTCTATTTTAATACTCATAATCGCGCTCCTGATTAATTTATAGTTTTATAACCTTCCACTCTAAAATAAGTCTATCGAGCGAATAAGCCGCGTTCGCCGGGCTTGTAGAAGGCAGTTTAACAGCCTCAATACCGGTAATCGGATAAATAAATTTCATATACATTTTGAAAGACAGCGCGCCGTTACAAAACACCCTGTCTATTTTACTCTCGTCTATTATAAAGCTTATATCGTTCGGCACAACATCTTTCACGGAACTATCCGAAGAACCGGTGATTGTACAGGACCGGATAGAATCCCACAGCGCGATATTGTTCCTTAAAATAAGAGATTTTTTCTCGTCGATAGTTTCGGGAATTTGTTCGTCAAAAACCGCGGCGACAACTTTCCAAAATCTATTTTGCGGATGACCGTAAAAAAACAAATTCTCCCTGGACTTAACGGACGGAAAACTTCCGAGAATAAGCGTTCTTGAATCCGCGCGATAAAGAGGAGGAAACGGATGTACTATATTTTTGGATTCCATTTTTACACTCCTTATCCAAACACTTACGCAAATGTTTTACAACTATAACAATTATATTATAGCTTACGACAGCGGTGTTTTCAAGTGCCGCTCCGCCTCATATTTGTACACGGAACTAAGATACCGGAGAAAAATGTATTTCAATATGACGATATTATGAAAAAACTGTAAGAATTTATTTTTTGAATAATAATGACGTACGTAAATTTTTATGATAAAATTAAATTAGTGACTATCCCTGAATTTGAGGTGATTATGAATGGGTAAGAAAACTGACACTCAGTCATGGAAAGAACGTTTAAGAAGTGTACCGAAAAGCTTTGTCGCCTATAAAAAAGACAGCGTTTCGGCTATTGACGAAATGAAAAAGGAACGCAAGTTGCTCGCGCCGTTGATTTTCTGCGCGCTGTTGTTTTTGAGCTGTACTTTTATAATCGGCGCTCACTATCGCGGAGTTGACGATTTTATAGCCCACAGCAAATCGCCTTTGAACGATTACGGACTATTAAAATATGTATCCGTTTTCTCAATAGGCGCAACGTTGCTTTTCGGCTTAGTGATGATCGCGCTTATGTTTATCATTTATGTTTTTACACGGTTCGTCTGCGTAAAGCTTTTTTCGCGCGGTTTAAAGGCTAAGGATGTTTTGCTCGACGGTATTATTGAATTTGGTATGAACTCAATTCCGTGGACGGTATTTTTCCTTTTAGGCGGTGTGTTGAGCAATTTATTTTGGTGGTCATTTTTCCTTATAATCGCGTTTTTTGCGCTGTTTTTTATCATTATGCTTATAAGAAGTATATTTGACGCGGTAGATCGTACAAAACAAAAATCGCTGATGGTATTTGTTATGTCGGTTTGTATTTTTATCTCGTTACTGTTGATAAACGCGTTTATGACCGCGGTGCTCGGATATTCGCTGATGACTATCGCGCAGGGCGTTCAGGAAAATATAAATCATATTTGGGATAATGTTAAGGTTTGGCTCGACAGCTTCATAAAAAGCCTTTACTTCTTTAAATAAAACCACTGAGCTTTGCTAATCGCAAAGCTCTTTTTTTTGACTTTTTATATACCGGTCTTGCGTTTAATTCAGTTTAAATTCAGATTAGCGTTATATAATATTTTCAAAAACCGAAAGGAAACGATATGGATGAAAAAATTTTTATCTATAATAATCGCTGTTCTGATATTTACATCACTTACAACGTCGTGCGGTAATACGAATAATAAAAAGTCAGCAAACCTTCATACGATGTACTTCAGGGATAAATCCCGCAGTAACGAAGCTGTCGCGACATTCTTCAACAGCGCGTCGAAAAAAAGCGAAGATATAACAATGAAGAAGATTGAGGACAATAACGAAGCAAGCGTGTTTTCCTGCGAGGGAGATACCTCAGCCTACAATATGGTCTACATTACTTATGACGGAATCTCCACGGAAAAATTCGCGTTTAACAAGTGTGTGAGCGGTTGGAATAACAGCGGCGACGGTTTAATGCCGTACGCTTACGGAGAAAAAATCAACTATACCTATAAGTACAAGGATGTAACGCTGAAATGTAACGGCTACGATAAAACCGTCCACATCTGGACTCCCGGCAACTATGACAAAAACTCTAAAGATAAGTACGCTGTAATATACGCGCTCGACGGCGACGGAATGGTGTATCTGGGACAACCCGGCACCTCCGTAAGCGGATGCGAAAACATTCCCGAACAGGTTAAAGCTATGACGGCAGCTGCCGGGTTTAAGGCAATTGTGGTAGCTGTGGAAACTCACGGAGACGGGAGCACCTGCTATCGAGACGACGAACTTATCCCCAACCTCGGTAAAATGGCTCACGAGGAGGGAACCTCTCGGAAACTCGGAAACAAGGTTGCCGATTTTATCAGCGGCACGCTGGTTCCCTACGTTCAGAAGCACTATAACGTATATACCGACGCGCGTCATACAGCGGTTACGGGAGTTTCTCTCGGAGGGCTCGAAGCGTTCTACATAGCTATGGCTCATCCCGAAACCTTCGGCGCCGCGGGATGTTTTTCGCCGTCGTTTTGGTGCTACAATGATAAAAATTGGACTAAATTTATCAAAAAAACACCCTTAAATAACGCCCCTTTTATTTATATTTATACCGGAAATGAGAAAAACGATACAGGCAAAGAAGCTTCCGCTATGGTAAAACGTCTAAAGAAAACGGGCTATCCGAAAAACAGACTCGCGTTCCACTATAACGAAAACGGTTCTCACTCAACTCCCTACTGGCGTAATACTTTTTCGGAATTTCTTGAAGCGATGTTTTATCGAAAAGTCGAAGCGTTGATGTAGAAGGAGAAAAACATGAAAAAGATAGTTATACTTTTTTTAACCGCGGCACTTCTGATCCTTACCGTTTCCTGCTATCGAGACGCCTCAACCGCGGAAAAAGCCTCGGACAAAAACGGGACCACTTCCTCAGAAACCCAAAGTAAGCTTAACGAAATTTTAAAAAGCCGAGGCTTTAATGGAGTTGTAAGTATAGTTAAAAAAGGCAGGAACATTTATACTTACGCAAACGGCAAGGATTCTGACGGCGACTCGCTAAAGCCGTCCTCGTCAATGTATCTCGGCTCAGTATCCAAGCAGTTTTGCGCCGTGTCGATTTTAACACTTCGAGATAAAGGCAAGCTCAGTCTTAACGACAAGCTTAAAAAGTATTTCCCAAAATACAAAATCGGAAAGAATATCACTATAAAAAATCTGCTCACAATGCGCTCGGGAATTATGGATATGGTAAACGAGGGACAAATCTCGGGAGTAAATTATAAAAACTCCGAAAAAAAGAATATCGACGTCGTAAAGAAGTGGATTTTTTCTCGGGAACTTAAGTTTAAACCCGGTAGTAAATACGCTTACTCGAACTCTAATTATTTTCTTTTAGCCGATATAGTTAAACAGGTATCGGGGCAAAGGTATCACAACTTTGTTCGTGAAAATCTTTTTAAACCTTTTAATATGAAACACAGCGGTTTTGTCGAGGAGGTTAAGGATAATCCCTCATGGGCAAAGGGACTTACCCGCGGTAAAGAAAACGGCAATATTATCCAAACAGATCTTTCAAACGGCGCGGGTGACATTATATCGAACAGCACGGATATGGATATATGGATGGATAAGCTTTCGGACGGAGAGATTATCTCGAAAAAGAGCCTTTCAGAGATGACGAAAGATTATTCTCCCGAATCTGCAACCCGCTACGGATACGGGCTCGAAAGATTATACAAAGACGGAATCGGTCATTTCGGAGTAATAGAAAACTACTGCGCGTTTGATTATATTAATAAAAAAAGCGGACTGCGAATATTTGCCGCGAGCAATAAGAGGTCGGCGCAGTCGTATATCAGCAGTCTGCCGATGTTATTTTTTAATATTTTGGAATAATAATATTTCAGCTCGAATAAACATATAAACGCTTACAAGAAAGGCGCGCTTTGCGCTGCTCATAGCTCGTTGCCGCACAGCGGCAAACTGAGCTGAGAATAAAAATTTTTAATTTTTTTGCAGCGCTATAAAGCAGTTTCCTATAAGTAAAAAACCTCCTGTAACAAATACAGGAGGTTTTAAAATTCGAAGTTCAACACATCGTTTATCGGGGTTATTTTTCCCGATGCAAACGAAACTCAACGGAACGTTTAAGATAATCGAGATACTGCGGATCACGACACATAGATTTTTCGGGGTTGTCGCTTAACTTCGCGACCGGTCTGCCGTTAACGTACTGAAGTTTTATAACAATATTGAGCGCGTTTTCACGGGTATCGTTTGAACAGAATGTACCTATTCCGAAGGATACTTTGCACCTGTCTTTGAAGTGATCGTAAAGCTTTTGAGCGCGATCGAAGTCAAGGCTATCCGAAAACAACAGCAGTTTGCTCTCGGTATCAACGCCGTAGCTCTCGTAATGGCGGAGCATTTTTTCGCCCCATTCAAACGGATCACCGGAATCGTGACGGACACCGCTATAGTTATTCACCATAGAACGGTTAAAGTCCATCAGGAATAAATCTGTTGTGATTGTATCAGTCAACGCCGTTCCGTTGTCGCCGTCATACTCATTATACCAATCGCGCATAGCGTAATAATTTGTATAAGCGAGCGGAATCTTATCTATACCCTGATACATCTGCACATACTCGTGCGCGTAAGTACCTATCGGAGTGAGATTGTACTTCATCGCCAGATAAACGTTGGATGTACCGATACACTTATCCGTCTCCTGAGCCAGTCTTCTCACTACAACATCTTCCCATTCACGCGAAAGACGTCTGCGGCATCCAAATTCCGCGAACTTAAACGTATATGTGCCGTCGTTTAGACGTTTTATTTTTTCGTCAAGCTTTTCCTCGGCAGATTTTACAAGCGAATCATAATCATACTTCATTCTAAAATAAACTTCGTTGATAATTTCCAGAAGATATATTTCAAACTGCATAGCGGAAAACAACGGACCGTCTACGACGACCTGCAACTCGCCGTCATCGTCGCGGCTTACTGTAACATAATCACGTATAGGATGCCAAAGCCGCAGAAACTCTACGTAGTCGTCTTTTATAAATCGGATGGAGCGAAGGTAGTTAAGCTCCTCCTTTTTGAAACGCAGAGAACACAAGTAATCAACCTGCTCGTTAATCTCCTGTACCATTTCGTCAGTAAAAACGACATCCTTGTTCCGACATTTAAAGTAATACTTACCACATAAATCGGTATGTTTATGAAATATAACCTGATCCATATTAAACTTATACAGGTCAATATCCAACAGCGATTCAACAATAGGCTTGAGTTTCATAGTGTTCTCCTTTTTTACCCCTCTATCTCAGGCAACCCGCTCTCGAACGAGGGCATAACCTTAAGCTTAAATAGATTAATCTTATGCTTATAGTCAATTTTTTTCTTGTGTTCCATATTATCAATCTCGCCGGTTCGGATATACCTGTCAAGTTCCGCGTATGTAAAGCCGAGGTTATCCTCGTCAGTTTTACCGCAAAGTCCGTCGGACGGAACTTTGTCGACCAACTCATCCGGCAATCCGAGCAGACGTCCAATCCGCTTAACTTCATCAACGGTAAGATGCGCGCAAGGGCTGAAATCACCCGCGCTGTCGCCGTAACGAGTGGAGTAACCGACCCAGTCTTCACTTAGGTTACAGGTATTCGCAACTCGTCCGTTGTGACTCTGGGACACAGCGTAAAGAGCAGCCATACGAATTCTGGGAGGAAGGTTTTGTAACGTCTGAGCGCCGGGCTCAAACGGGAGCTGTTTGAGCATAGCCTCATAAGCGCCGTTTATATTGATTGTATAGTTTTTTATATCGAGAAAATTTACAAGTAACTGAGCTTTATCAATATCAGATTGTTCGCCGTTCGGCATCAATACACCGATGACGCGGTCTTTTCCCAGCGCCTCTACACATAACGCGGCGACAATAGAACTGTCCTTTCCTCCGGAAATTCCCACAACAGCGTTACAGCCCTTGCCGTTTTCCTCAAACCATTCGCGTATCCACGCTACACATTCGTTTTTGATTTTTTCAGCGTTAAACATCGTATTTATCCTCCTTAAACGACTTTAATCTGACAACTGCGCATTGTCTCAAGCGCCGCGTCGTGTTTATCCGGTGTAACACCGGCACAGCATGCCGCGTCAACGGTAATCGGAACCTCGGGGAAGTTCGCCTTCAGCAACAAAACGTTGCTCACAACACAAATATCGGTGCACAAACCGATTACCTCTATATCAAAAGCTTCTTCCCCGGCGGCCTCAGCAATAAGTCCGGGAAGCGCGGCTGAACCGAAAGTCGGCTTTTCGACAGGGGTATACCCCTTATTATTCAAAGCCGCTCCGACATTTTCGTTAATCTTCCATCCGTCAGTACCCTTTATACAATGCGGTACGGGCAGGTTTTTCCCTTCGGCTGTTTGCATATAATTATCAAAATGCGTGTCGAGAGTCGCGAAAATTTCGCCCTCGAAACATTCTATCTTTTTAACAACATTAGGTACAATCGCGACAGCCTCATCAGTGCCCAGAGCGCCGTCTACAAAATCCTTTTGCATATCAACAACAATTAAAAAGTGTTTCATATGATTTCCTTTCTGCCGTCGAAACGGAATTTTTCCGCGTATATATTTTCGAATAACGATTCGCGGCTTATGTATACGCCGATTAAACTTTTTCTATTATAACACTAATAATACAATTTTTAAAGGTCGTACCGCTATTTCCCCGGGATAATAACCTTAACTATCGTTCCGCCGCCTTCACGTGCCGTGATGGCCATTTTTCCCGCGCACATCATTTTCAACCGCTGCTCAATATTCGACAGGGCTATATGAGGCTCGCTGTCCTCCGCCGGCGAAAAGTCCGCGCCGTTATTCTCAACGATAATCTCATCGCCGTCGTCCGTCAGCCGTGTCTTTACATAGATATGCAGCGGTTCGCCGTCCGGGTCTAAACTGTGCTTAACCGCGTTTTCAACAAGCGGTTGTAAGGTAAGCGGCGGCACATTAAAACTTATATGAGGCGTGTCATAATCTACACAGAGCATGTCCTCGTTCTGAGCCTGTTCTACGGCGAGATACGCTCGCGCGTGTTCGAGTTCATCTTTGAACGGAACGGTATTCTCCCCGGCTATCGCTGTAAAGTTCTTGCGAAGATAGGTAGTAAAATCCAACGTAACCCGCTGGGCTTTGTCCGAATCCTGCTTACAAAGATAGTATATACTCATCATGGTGTTATAGATAAAATGCGGGCGCATTTGCAATACCATAACGCTGGCGCGTTGATGGGCAATCTCTCGCTCTTTTTCGGCGATTTCACGTTGCTGGCGAAAATGCTGTACAACCTGATCGGAAATAATTATAGAGTACATCGTCAGCGCGCATATAGTTATAGCTAATAAAAGGCTCACGTAGACAGGGACAAACGCGTGGATAGTAACCACGATAGCCATAGGCACAGAATTAATCATAAAAGTAACAAAATATCGTTTCGACAGATTATTGCGCCTGCGGATTAGACCTATTATATTAAGAACCATAACAGCCGTGAGCGGAAGTAATCCCAGCGGATACCACTCACTTCGGATAAACTGATTATCCTCAGCCACTATGTAGAAGCAGTTTGTAAAATGTCCGAATATCAGCAACGAGATAAAAATACCCCAAATGAATAAAACCGCGCGGAACAGTTTACAGTCGATAACTTTTTCCCCGCAGTAATGCAAAATAAGAATTGTCGGCATAGGAAAAAGAACAGAGGTAAAAAGCGACTCGAAGAATACTAAATCATATTCCGCCCACGCTAAATCGGGTTGAAAGTAGATAATTGTATCTATAAAGTATGTGCACAAACATATTGTTAATACAGAAAAGAAAGTTATAAAAAAGCGCTTACTCCATCTATCAATCGCGGGCATCGCGATTGAGTAACAAAGCGCCAAAAGCATTATAGCGAGCATGGCGCCTATTAAACAGAATTGGAGACACTCAAGCAAAGTCAGCATACGTCATCCCCTCCCGATAAAAACGGGTATTTAAGCTTTCCAAGTTGATTCCTAACGTCCTCGGCGGTAATCGGCTTCAGCATAAAACCGCACGCTCCGGTATCCCAAGCGTCGAAAGCATACGATTGATACGCCGTAAGATACACTACATTGGTTCGGGGGTTGATACTGAGCAGCTCCCGGCAAATATCCAGTCCGCTGATATTCCCCATCTCAATATCCAGAAAAGCCAGCGATACGGGGTTAGATTTAGCGTATTCGAGCGCTTTCATTGGCTTAGTAAATCCGCTTACAACCGCGTTCGGCATAACGTCCTTTATAATCGGCAGAGCGCCGTTTAGAATAATTTTATTATCGTCCACCATAATGACGTTCGGCGAAACGCCGCTGTCAGCCTCGGCGTTAAAAAGAATATTTATATCTACTCCCAATACCTCGGAAAGCCTGAGTATCATTGCGGCGTCAGGCAAACGACTGCCGTTTTCCCATCGGTTTACCGCGCTTCTGGAAACATACATCCTGTCCGCCAGCTCGCGCTGGGAAAGTCCCTTTTCTGTTCTTAGCTTTTTCAGAGTTTCCGCGAAAAGTATGCTCATTAAGATTAGCTCCTTGTATATTACTAAATATAGTTTACAAAATTTTTGTGAGAAACGCAAGAATTGATTGCAAAATCCACAAGTGACTTTCTGGCACCTCCCCTTGAAAATTCAATTGAAATACGTAATAATTAAGGCAATATTTTTCGTATTTTCTTATTATTTAAAAATGTTTATCTGAAAGGAGAGTTTCGGCATGATTAGCTACTATACTTCACTTATTCTACTCTGTTGGATGGCGCTTGGGGTTCTATGTATTTTGGTACACGAGAACAGCTGGATCTCTAAAAAGGATAAACATCTTTTTTATCTTACTTACGGAATTATCGCGGGTTCAGCGTTCGCGGAATGGCTCGGAATCCAGCTAAGCGGCAACGTTTCTACTCCTGTATGGCTGCTTGAGTTGGTTAAGTGTTTCGATTATATCCTGACGCCGTTGGCAGGAGGCGCGATTGTCGCTCAGATGAAGCTTCGCAACCGCTGGTACAAGGCTTTGGTCGTAGTTCTCGCGCTAAACGCTGTATTCCAAATCATTGCCGGCTTCAATCATTGGATGATTGTTGTCGATAATCAGCATTATTACGCGCACGGTCCGTTTTACGGCGTCTATATCGCGCTGTATCTGCTCGTAATCATTATGACCGCGGCGGAGTTTTTGATATTCAGCCTGTCTTACCGAAAGCGAAACAGGACTTCGCTGATTTGTGCGTTTGTACTTTTGCTGGTCGGAATCGGCGTACAGGAAATTCTCGGTGGAGAGTTTAGAACGGCATATGTAGCGATGACGATTGTTGCGGCGCTTATGTTTATTCATTACGCGGAGTTTTATAAAATGGATGCGGATGAAAAGCTGTTAACGGACGCACTGTGCGACGTATTTAGCCGTTACGCGTATATGAAAGATATGGAGCAATACAGAAGTACGCTTCCTTTACCCGAGGACTTCACCGTGTTTGTGTTCGACATAAACGGTCTAAAAACGGTTAATGACACTATCGGACACGACGCGGGAGATAAGCTGATTATCGGCGCCGCTCGGTGTATCGAAAAGGTTATCGGAGATACGGGTAAGTGCTACAGAGTGGGCGGCGACGAGTTTGTCGTCGTGACCAATATGGAAAAAGAAGCGGCGGACAATATACTGACAAGCCTTGAAGATGAAACTAATCGGTGGTCGGAAAATAATCCTAAGTTGTCTTTAAGCATATCTTCGGGATACGCCCGCGCACAGAAACACCCGGGCTTAAACACGGAAGAGCTTATAAAAAAAGCCGATCGGGCTATGTATGTATCTAAAGCCGCGTATTATATGAGTCAGGGTATAGAGCAATAATTTTCAAACGTACATATATCAAAAGCCTGAGTAATTCGTAATGAGTTACTCAGGTTTGTTTTTTGAGAATTTTATTAAATATTGATAGGGTGAAAATATTTTGTGCTTACGGCTTCGAGTTACTTCCTTGCATACAAGAATTGAAAAAAGTTGGTAGCGAGCAAACACGCTTAAAATCCGCGTTTACAAGGATTTAGCGTGTGTGAGCGTGACTTTTTTCAAAGAGGAGGAGCGACGGAGTTCACGTCGCGATTAACACTTTAATCGCAGTGAACAGAGTCCGCGACGACGAGCACGCCGTCAGTTTGTTCATCTGTGAGAAAACTTTCATCTC
>JAHKZS010000072.1 GCA_020626545.1 bacterium | reverse complement strand
TACATATGTGAAAGCTGCGAAGGATGCCCTCATAGAGATAAATGTTACAAAGGCAAATACGAAAATCGTAAGGTTTCTTTTTCTAAAACTATGGCACGGCAAAAAGCTGAAGCTACCGAACGAATTACTGCCGATGATGGAAACATTCTTCGTCAGAACCGCTCCATGTGCGAGCGAGAAATGTGTGTAACTGCCGATAAGACCTGAATTTTTCATAAGTCCGTTATGAACACTCGCACCATTTTTTAAGGGAGTACCACTCGGTACTCCCTTAAAGTATATTTATACAATCAAGCGGATAACAGGACTTGAAGACGAGCGAAAAGGGAACAGTCCGGTGGACTGTTTTCCGCGAGAGAGCTACGCAAAGTTAGAGCTTATCACACGCCGCAGCAAACGAGGTAGACGTTTTCGGAATAATAAAGGTATGTTATCCGCACCAAAACAGAACCGCCCGAAAGGACGGTTCCGCATAAATTAAAATCTTAGTTTTTGGCTTCTTTATCGGCGAACTGTTCGTTTAATATCTTATTGATATACTCTCTGTCGAACAATTTGTTTGTACTTAAATATATATCGGGAGCGATACCGCCGTCAATATCTCGGATATAGCCGTTCTTCATCGTGGACAAACGGTACTCGCTCGAAATCTGCATCGTTGAGCCGATAGCGGTCGAGAGATAGCCGACAGTGCAAGCTCCGCCGCCACTCTGCTGGCCGATGAGGAGAATCCTGTCGTCGAGCTGGTCAAGAGCATTCGGGAGCAGGTTGCCGCAGGAGAAGGAAGCGCCGGAGATATTAACCGCCACGTTTTTGCCCAAACCAAGTATAGACTTGTCGTTCTCGTCATATTTACCGTCAAAGTTAAGGTCAAAATCCAGTACACACTGATGGACAGCCCATGTTACCGGGTTCTGAATATCGATATTGCACTGACCGCAGATTGCCTGAATTGCGTATCCGCCTGCCAAAACAGCTCCGCCGCCGTTGCACGCGAGGTCAATGACAACGTTCTTGACGTCCTTATCCTCGTTTTGCAAACGCTTGAGAGCATAGGCGAAGAGCGCGATTGTATCATCTTTGTTCGGTTTCGGCTCATAGCCCTCGGACATATACGAGACCATCGTTGGATCCATTCTAAAGGCGTCGAATGTAATATACACTGTGTCACCTACACGCTCGTAAGCCGTGAAATCTTCACCAAATGTTCCCAGAGCTTTTTTTCGGGCTTTTTGGATTTCCTGATCATTGTACATACGATTTAAGTAACCAGGGCTTAACTTAGACTGGTATTCAATGGGCTCGCTGAGGAATACCGACTGCATTCCCGAGCCGCTGTGGAAGTCCTCGAACAGCATTGTAGAAACGTCCTGCTGAGCCTTTTCGATTTCCTCAAGGTCTGTGGAGAGCATTCTTTTCTTGATTCCCATACGGTTGAAATACTCGTTAAAGGAGCCGATATTGTGAGCAGCCTGTAAACCGTAGTGCGCGTCGAGAGCATTACAAAACTCATAGTAGTTGACCTGCGCAAGAGCGGATGAGATTTTATCGGTCTTTACAGAGTCGCGGTAAAGGTCATAAAACTCTTTTTTCTCCGGGTTATTCGCAAGACTATTATCCGTAAAGAATATAGCCTTGCCGTTATAGCTTGCGAACTGACCTGTAAATGACATAAAGAAATCGGAAAAGGTCTGGAGCGGGATAAGGAAATCGTTGCCGTTTTTGAGCATCGGAACCTCGTTATACGCAAAGGTTACGGCAATAGGATTGCCGCCGTGGTATATATCCTTATCGGACACCTTATAAAACGGGCCTTTTTTCATTGCGCCTATGCCGAATGGGTTAAATACCATATAATCGCCGTTTACGACAAGCGTAGATGTATAGTCGCTGAAATACAGCATCTTATTCTTGTAATCGAAGTCAATAAACGTACCCATAGGCAGATTGTAGGTACGGATAAGTCCGTTCGCGACATTTACAACTTTACAATCAGGGGTATATTGTAACATTTCAAGAAATGTCTTGATAACAAAGCTGTCTGATACAAACGGAACGTCGGGATATTCGGACGAGAAGTAAACGGGATTTTCGGCTTTATTTATCTTTCCGCCTTCATAGTTGTACCAAGTTATGTTCTCCTCGGTGATTTCGCCCTCTTTTTCTTTAATCTCGTCGGGCTGTAGAGGTTTAATCGTCCTTTCCACGTTAACGGTGAGGTTTTTGCTGAGCTTCTTGCCCTTAGCGTTTTTAGCCTTGGTCTTAACGGTAATCTTGGCTACGCCTGTCTTTTTCGCGGTAACCTTGATTTTACTTCCGCTGACTTTTACCGACGCTACGGAAGTATTGTTCGACTTAGCCGTGAACTTCTTGGAAGCGCTGCCTTTAACCTTTACCTTGACGGTATAGGATTTAGTCACCGTTTTTTTATCGGCGGGGATTGTGATAGTTGCTTTAGACTTCACTGTTAATGATTTTACGTACTTCTTCACGGACTTTGCCTGTACACTGACGCCGAGCGTCGAACAGATAAGCGCCGCGAGAAATACGCTTATTACTCTTTTGAACTTAAATTTCATAATGTCCTCCTATAGTTTTTTCGCAAGTATTTGCGATACCTTTATATTGTAATATAAACTTTTTAAAATTTCAACGATTTACGTAAAAAAGAAAAATTGTTGAAAAATACTCAACAAAAAGTTTTAAATGTATTTGTACAAACTGCCGAAGCTAAGCTTTCTAACGATAATTGCGAAATAAAAGATTACGTGATATAATAAAAAAACAATGTTTAAGAGGAGGATAGTATGAGCTTATTCGCGAATCTTTTTGTATGCGTATGCGCGTTTATAGGGTTTGTTTACGGAATAGTAGTGTTGATTAAACCGAACCGAGCCGTGTTCACCCAGATGATAACGTTCGCCGTAGGATGCCTGGGCTTCGGAAAACTGTACCAGATTATACGGATTATTACCGGCGGCGAGCTTGTGGATAAGTTCCAGCTCGGAGTTTTAGGCGTTATAGGAAGCCTTGTGTTTCTGTTTTCGGCTAACTTCGGCGCTATGGACAGCTTAGCCGACGACGGCGGTAAAGCCCTTAGAAAATACAGGCTTATAGCTTTAGCGGCGCCCGCTTGCGTAGTTGCGCTTTACGTAGTATTTATGCTCTTTACCGACTATCCTTTACTCGCAAAAATTATGAGCGGAGTTATCGCGCTGTTTTCGGGGCTATCGTCTTACTATAACTTAAAGCACCTAATCTTACCCGATATAGAGTTCGGCGTTATAGAATGTTTACGGCCGTATAACGTGCTCGCGCTCGTATACTCTTTACTGAGTTTAATCGAAACGTTTACTATGCTCAGGAGCGCGGCGGCGACTAATATCGTCAGCGTACTTATAGGAATAACCGCGCTTTTGATTATCCCGACGGTAGCTAGGGGGTATAAAAAGTGGATAACCTGATATATGTACTTTTTATATGCGTAGCCGCTCCGATGTTGATTATGACGGCTTTACTGAAAAAGAGTTCGAGGGCGCTTGTCGGATATATGCTTATCGGATTTTTTGTATCGCTTGTTATATCGGAAGTAAACGAGCTTCTTGTCCCCTTATTCGACAACGACGTTTATTACATTACAACCGTAATATCGCCGATTACCGAGGAGATTATAAAGGCTTTGCCCGTGTTGGTTTACGCTATATTTATTTCGGACAAACGAGAAAAGGTTATCCCCTTAGCGTTCGCGACAGGTTTAGGATTCGCGATGTTCGAGAATATCGTAGTATTCGTCCAAAACCTCGACACCGTCAGCATAGACTGGGCTATTATAAGAGGTTTTTCGACCGCGTTAATGCACGGCGTTTGTACAGGATTAGTCGGAATAGGAATGTGTTATATACGCAACAGAAAAAAGCTTTTCTTCAGCGGAACATTCGCGCTGTTGGTACTGGCGGTAATTTACCACGGTATTTTCAATATGCTCGCACAGTCCGATTATAAATACTTTGGATTCATACTACCTGTAGTTACATTTATTCCGATTTTGCTAAAACAGTATCGGGCAATTTTTAATATCAAACATAAAAACAGCAGCTCAGATTAATCCGAGCTGCTATTTTAATTATTCGTTAAGCTTGCGTTTTTTCAGCTTTTTAAATAAATACTCAAAATAAATTATAAGTGCTATTCCCGATACCGCGGCTCCTATAATATAGGATATATTTGCGTTGAGTCCGAAGCCTTCCTCAGCCATCAGTAAGTACGTAACGCTTACCGCCGTCATAAACGCCGCGGGGAACGCCGTAATGAGCGAACCGAAACGGTACTTGCCCTTTTTTATCAGATAAACGGTAGATACCCAAAGCGCTATCATCGCCAAGGTCTGATTACTCCACGAGAAGTAACGCCATACAATCTGGAATCCGTTATCGTTAACCATAGCGAACCACGTGAGAAGTCCGCCGACCGCAAGAAGCGGAATAGTGATATACAGACGGTTTTTAATCTTTTTCTGGTCGAGCTTAAAGGTTTCGGCTAATACGAGCCTCGCGCTTCTGAAAGCGGTATCTCCCGAGGTTATCGGACAAATTATAACGCCGGCTACGGCTAACGCTCCGCCGAACACTCCCAAAACGCCTGTCGAAATATCGTAAACAACGTTAGAAGCTCCGCCTTTAAGCGCTTCGTGTAAAAGCTGGGTTGTGCCGTAGAAGGACACGCCTGCCGCCGCCCATATTAAAGCGATTACGGCTTCGCTTATCATAGCGCCGTAGAATATAGATCTGCCCTCTTGCTCGGTTTTAATACATTTAGCTATCATCGGCGACTGGGTAGCGTGGAAGCCCGATACAGCTCCGCAGGCCACGGTAATAAACATATACGGCCAAATAGGAGTACCTTCGGGGTGGAGATTTTGAAGCGATAATTCGGGAATTGTATATTTACCGCCCGAGAAAATTATACCGCCTATAACCATGACAGCCATAACTATCAACAAAACTCCGAAAACAGGATAAAGCTTACCGATAAGCTTATCTATCGGAAGAAGCGTAGCGAGCAGATAATACACGAGAATTACTACCGCCCAGAAGGTTCCGTTCATCCAGTCGGGAGTAAGTTTATCGAGCAACGCCGCGGGGCTTGTAACAAATACCGTACCGCATAATACAAGCAGTACCACCGAGAACACACGCATTATCCACTTTGTGATTTTGCCGACATATGTACCCGACAGCTCAGCGATAGAAGCGCCCTTGTGGCGTGAGCTAATCATACCGCTCATATAATCGTGAACCGCTCCGCCTAAAATCGAACCGAATACAATCCACAAAAATACTACGGGGCCAAACACCGCGCCCATTAACGCTCCGAAAATCGGGCCTGTGCCCGCGATATTCAGAAGCTGAACGAGAAAAGCCTTCCAACGCTTCATCGGAACGCAATCGACGCCGTCGTTAATCTCGATAGCGGGGGTTTTACGTCCGTCGGGCGCGAAAATCTTTTCCGTAACCCTGCTGTAGACCAAGTACCCTACAATCAAAACAGCGAATGAAATAAAAATCGAAATCATTTAATTCATCACTCCTAATCTTTATAATTATATTGTACTCTATCGACCGAAAATGTCAATTTAAAATTTTGTAAAAATTTAATCTTATAATAAAAACTGAGCCGATTTTCACATCGGCTCGGTTTCTGTTATTTTACTTTAACTTTTAACTTTAGTTTAACTCCGTTTACGGTAATCTTTAAAGTAGTCTTGCCCTTTTTCAGTCCTTTTATCTTTAGGCTTTTAGC
>JAHKZS010000002.1 GCA_020626545.1 bacterium | reverse complement strand
TTATATCTGAGAATTGCTCCCCAGCCGCCGGGACCGGGATTTCCCTTACAGGCTCCGTCCGTAAAAATTTCAACATTTTTCATATATATATACCTCGCAGTTTCGTTATTCTGAGTATAACATTTTATCGGTAGTAATGCAATACGGCATTAAATTATAAAAACCTGTCTATAATATTATAAAAATGTATATCCAAATTCTTCCGCTATCTCTTGACATAGGGGAGGTGAATAAGTTACAATATAGTGAATACTTATAATAGGATAATAGGCAAATAGCGCAATTTGTCTTATTTACTCTATAGGAAATTACTCAAAAATTAAATAAATATTAAGCGTAACATTGTTAAGGAAAAGAACATCTTACCTAACTTCTATAGAGTAAAAATATAAATATTGTCTGCTCAGTTGCACGCTGCGCGCGCACGAGCAAGGACTATGCGAAAGCGGACGCGCCGATTGCGCGCGCTTTCTTAGAGAACGGAAAATCTAAAGAAAACGGAGGTATATTTGTGGCTGAATACAAAAAACAAAAACGCTTCACAGGTAAACGAGGCGTAAAAGCCAATTCGGGCAAGAAGTATTATAACAACAGAAAACCGCAAAAAAGAAAGAAACAGCCCGAAAAATCTAAACCGTCAATAAAAATCGCGTTTTTAGGCGGACTTAACGAAATCGGAAAGAATATTACATTATTCGAGTGCGAGGGAGATATTGTACTGCTCGACTGCGGTATGGCGTTCCCCGACGGAGATATGCTCGGAGTAGACCTCGTAATCCCCGATTTCAGCTATATCGAGCAGAATATAGATAGAGTAAAGGGTATGGTAGTTACCCACGGACACGAGGATCATATCGGCGGAATACCGTTTTTACTCTCAAAAATGAATATTCCGATTTACGGTACACCGCTTACAATCGGACTTTTAAGCAATAAATTAAAGGAACACAGCCTCTTTAACTCGGCTAAGCTCAACGTAGTTAACGCGGGCGGAAAAGTTAAAATCGGCTGTTTCGAGGCTGAGTTTATTCACGTAAACCATTCAATCCCCGACTCCTGCGCTATCGCGCTTCATACTCCGGCGGGAGTAGTTGTACATTCGGGCGACTTTAAAATCGATTGTACACCCTTTGTCGGAAATATGATTGACCTACATTCGTTCGCGCGTCTGGGTAACGAAGGCGTACTCGCGTTTTTGTGCGAGAGTACTAACGCCGACCGCCCGGGCTATACCGCTACGGAACAGACCGTAACCTCGAGTTTAGACAGCCTTTTCCGCGACGCTATAAACAGCCGAATTATTATAGCTACTTTCGCGTCGAACGTTAACCGTGTTCAGCAGATTATCGACTGCGCCGAAAAATATAACCGAAAGGTTGCTTTCTCGGGACGTTCAATGGTCAACTATATGAAGGTTGCCGAGGAACTCGGATATCTTAAAATCCCTAACAATATGCTTATAGATATAGATATGCTCTCGAGATTTAATCCCGAGCAGGTTGTCTTAATTACTACAGGAAGCCAGGGCGAGCCTATGTCCGCGCTTTCAAGAATGGCTTATTCCGATCACCGAAAGGTCGTAGTAGGCGAGGGCGACTTTATTATCATTTCCGCTAATCCTATCCCGGGTAACGAGAAAACTGTCGGAAATGTAGTCGACGAGCTTCTAAAGAGAGGCTGTAAGGTTATTTACGAGGGTATGTATGATGTTCACGTATCGGGACACGCGTGTCAGGAGGAGCTTAAAATTCTCCAAAAACTCGTAAACGCTAAGTATTTTATCCCTGTTCACGGCGAACAGAAACACCTTAGAAAGAACGCCGAGCTTGCTCAGTCCTTAGGCGTTGATAAAAAGAATATCTATATTGGCGATATAGGAAGCCAAATTGAAGTTAACGAAAAGTATATGAAGGAGCTTTCGCCCGTTACCGCGGGAAAAGTTTTCGTAGACGGACTCGGTGTAGGAGATGTAGGCTCTATCGTTTTACGCGACAGAAAG
>JAHKZS010000071.1 GCA_020626545.1 bacterium | reverse complement strand
GCGGCAGACCTTATCATATCGAAAGCTTAAAGCCGAAGGTTGACGGGGTTTGCGACGATTGCAACGGCGCCCTTGTTCAGCGCAAGGATGACCAGATAGATACTATTAAAAACCGTCTTGATATTTACCACAAGGAAACAGAGCCTCTCGTAAATTATTACAAGGCTCAGGGTAAGCTCAAGGTTGTTGTCGGAAAGGATACAGTTAAGGAAACAACCGAGGCTGTATTTAAGGCAATCGAGGTTTAAAATGGTTATTGTTAAGACAGCGCGCGAAATATCCAAAATGATGGACGCTTGCAGAATTTCCGCAAACGCGCTGCGTCTTGCAGGAGAATACGTCAAGCCCGGTATCACTACCTGGGAAATTGACGAGAAAGTTCGTAAATATATCGAGAAACAAGGCGCTACGCCTTCGTTTCTCGGTTACGGCGGATTCCCCGCAAGCGCGTGTATTTCCGTAAATGATGTGGTTATCCATGGCATACCCAGTAAGGACCAGGTTCTTAAAGAAGGCGACATCGTAAGCGTGGATGTCGGCGCGTTCTACGAAGGTTATCACGGCGATAACGCTTATACTTACGCTTGCGGTAAGATTAGCGAAACCGCTCAGAACCTTATGGACGCTACGAGAATCAGCCTCGAAAAAGGAATCGAGGCGGCGCTCGCCGGTAATCGTGTAGGCGATATCGGTAACGCGGTTCAGACGTATGTCGAAGCTCGCGGTTACTCGGTGGTACGAGATTTTGTCGGCCACGGCGTAGGCGCGAAGTTGCATGAAGACCCGAGTATTCCAAATTTCGGTAAAGCGGGACGCGGAGTACGACTACTTCCGGGTATGACAATCGCTATCGAACCTATGATATGCGAGGGAAGTTACGAGGTTGAAATCCTGGAGGACGATTGGACTACCGTAACGCTTGACGGTAAGCTCGCCGCCCACTATGAAAATACGATCGCGATTACTCCCGACGGTCCTAAGATTATGACCGTTCCGGGTTAGGGAAAACTATGGACATAGTAAAAGGACAAATCGTATGCTCGAACGCAGGTCATGACGATGGTCAGTTCTTTATTGTGATAGACGTTAAAGACAGTTTTGTGTATTTAGCCGACGGAAAAGAACGTAGGCTGGATGCGCCGAAAAAGAAGAACTTTAAACATATCTCGAAAACGAACACGATAGTCGAAATACCTAAGTCGGATAAAGGTTTAAGAAAACTGTTAAGTAATTTCAGACGAGTTAATCAGGAGGATTAGTTATGTCGAAACAAGACGTTCTCGAAGTAGAGGGCAAAGTCGTTGAAGCGCTTCCTAACACTCAGTTTAAGGTAGAACTTCCTAACGGCCATGTAATATTAGCTGTTATTTCAGGTAAGCTTAGAATGAACTATATTCGAATCTTACCGGGTGATAAGGTTACTGTGGAGATGTCTCCATACGACCTGACCAGAGGCAGAATTACCTGGAGAACCAAGTAATTCAAAAAATATACTGATTTTTAAGAGAGGAATGATTGTAAAATGAAAGTCAGACCTTCTGTAAAGAAAATGTGCGAAAAGTGCAAAGTTATTAAAAGAAAAGGCAAGATTCTCGTAATCTGCGAAAACCCCAAGCATAAACAGCGTCAGGGTTAATTATTGATTTATACTAAGGCGAAAGCCAAATATTTTATATGGAGGTGCAACTAAATGGCTCGTATAGCAGGTGTTGACTTACCGAGAGATAAGCGAGTTGAAATCGGTTTAACTTATATCTACGGTATCGGACGTAAAACTGCAACAGACATTATTGCTGCAACAGGTGTTAACCCTGACACTCGTGTCAGAGATTTAACTGAAGATGATGTTTCTAAATTAAGAGACTATATTGAAAAGAACTGTCGTGTGGAGGGTGATCTCCGCCGTGACATCGCTTTTGATATTAAAAGACTTATTGAAATTGGTTGTTACCGTGGCGTACGTCACAGAAAGGGACTTCCCGTAAGAGGCCAGCGTTCCAAGACTAACGCTCGTACTCGTAAGGGCCCCCGTAAGACAATGGCCAATAAGAAGAAGTAAGGAGGAAGCTTAATGGCAGCACCTAAAGGCAAGAAGACTACACGCCGCCGCCGCGAGAAGAAACACATCGAAAAAGGCAGCGCGCATATTCAGTCTACATTTAACAATACAATTGTTACTATTTCTGATACAAACGGCAACGCGGTATCCTGGGCAAGCGCAGGCGAACTCGGTTTCCGCGGCTCACGTAAATCTACTCCCTTCGCTGCTCAGTCAGCGGCTGAAACAGCGGCAAAAATCGCTATGGAATTCGGTATGAAGAGCGTAGAGGTTTATGTAAAGGGCCCCGGACAGGGACGTGAAGCGGCTATCAGAGCATTACAGTCCGCAGGACTCGAGGTTACTATGATTAAGGACGTAACTCCGATTCCGCATAACGGATGTCGTCCTCCGAAGAGAAGACGTGTATAGTATATAAAGGAGGAAATTTAAGATGGCAAAAAACAGACAGCCTATCGCTAAACGCTGCAGAGCTCTCGGTATTTCTCCTGCAGTAATGGGTTATTCGGGTAAGAGTTCTTTCAGAAACCCGAACGGTAACTCTAGAAGAAAGAAAAGTGAATACAGCCTCCAGCTTACAGAGAAGCAGAAGGTTAAGTTCATTTATGGTATTATGGAAAAGCAGTTCCGCGCTTACTATGAGAAGGCTGAAAAGGCTCAGGGTAAGACAGGTTCTGTACTTCTCACTCTTATTGAGCATAGACTCGATAACGTAGTTTTCAGACTCGGACTCGCCGGCACTCGCCGTGAGGCTCGTCAGCTCGTAAACCATGCTCACTTTACAGTAAACGGAAAGAAAGTTAATATTCCTTCCTACTTAGTTAAAGTCGGCGACGTAATCGAGGTTAAGGAGAGCAGCGCTTCTTCTACACGCTTTAAGACTCTCGCTGAGAATAACAACACAGCTACTCCTAAGTGGCTCGAAAAAGCTCAGAATAAGCTCGGCGGCAAGGTTATTGCCGAACCCGAGAGAGAGGATATTGACTTCCCTGTAGAAGAACATCTCATTGTCGAGTTGTACTCCAAGTAATCCACGTAGATTTATTAAAGGCAGATTACAAAATGACGGCTTAATTGCCGCCTAATAAGGAGGATTCGTTATGATAGAGATAGAAAAACCAAGAATTGAAACAGAAGAACTCACCGATGACGGAAAATACGGCAGATTTGTCGTAGAACCTCTTGAGCGTGGTTTTGGTAATACACTGGGTAACAGCCTCAGACGAGTTTTACTTTCGTCTCTCGAGGGTTGCGCGGTTACATCAATTAAGATTGACGGTGTACTCCACGAGTTCTCGACTCTCCCGGGAGTAAAAGAAGATATTACCGAGATTGCTTTAAATATCAAGAGCCTCGTTCCGAAGCTCCTTGATACTGCTCCCAAGGTAGTAGAAATCGCCGCTGAAGGTCCCTGCAAGGTTACCGCGGCCGATATTAAGCATGACGCTGAGGTAGAAATCCTTAATCCCGATCTCCATATTGCTACTCTCGCCGAGGACGCAAAGCTCAATATCGAGATTACTCTCGACAGAGGCAGAGGTTATGTTCCCGGCGAACGTAATAAGCAGCTTTCGGGCAACAACGTAATCGGAGTTTTACCGATTGATTCGATTTATACACCTGTTTTAAAGGTTAATTATACTGTAGATAACACCCGTGTAGGCCAGATTACCGACTACGATAAACTGACCTTAGATGTATGGACTAACGGCGTTATTAACGCTCAGGAAGCGGTTTCCTTAGCCGCTAAGGTTCTTACAGAGCACTTAAACCTCTTCGTAAATCTTTCTGATAATGTTACAAACAGCGAGATTATGGTTGAGAAGGACGAAAAGGGTAAGGAAAAGGTTCTCGAGATGACTATCGAGGAACTCGATTTATCGGTTCGTTCGTTTAACTGCTTAAAGCGCGCAGGTATCAACACAGTTGAAGACCTTACAAACAAAACAACAGAGGATATGATGAAAGTTCGTAACCTTGGTCGTAAGTCGCTTGAGGAAGTTGAGTTTAAGCTCGAAACCCTCGGCTTCAGCCTTAAGAAGGAAGACGAATAAAATCCTTTTAAAATATGTAAAAAGGAGTGAATTATAATGCCACGTACAAGAAAGCTCGGAAGAACTACCGCCCAGAGAACTGCAATGCTTCGCGCGATGGTTACTTTCCTTTTAGAAAATGGCAAAATTGAAACTACAGTTACTCGTGCCAAAGATGTAAGCTCTATGGCTGAGAAAATGATTACTATAGCTAAGGACAATTCTCTCGCTAATAAGCGTCTTGTTATGAAGTTCGTTACTAAGGAAACAGTAACAAAGAAGCTTTTCGACGAGATTGCTCCTAAGTATAAGGACAGAAACGGCGGTTATACCCGTATCACAAAGATTGGTCCTCGTCGCGGCGACGCTGCCGAGATGGCAATCATCGAGTTAGTTTAATAGCTTTCAAAAGGCTTCCTTCGGGAAGCCTTTTTTTACTCTATAGGATATTACACAAAACTTGTATAAATATTCAAAAGTAACAGTGTTTAGGAAAAGAACATCTTACCTAACTCCTATAGAGTAAAAATATTTGTATTGTACGCTCAGTTGCACGCACTTTCTTATTACCATAGAGGCTGAATTAATTTAGATGATAATATTTTGAGGATTGAGCTTCCTTGTACTTAATGATAGTTTGTGTTATAATTTTATCGGTGAAATTAATGAAGATTAACAGCAAGTACAAAGGAATCGTAATGATAATCATATCGGCGTTTTGTTTCGCGCTGATGAATATGTTTGTGAGGTTGTCGGGAGATTTACCTACGCCTGAAAAAAGCTTTTTCAGAAACTTTGTCGCGTTTATATTCGCGCTGGTTATTATGATTAAGGATAGGGAGAGTTTCCATTTTCAAAAACGCAACCTCCCGCTTCTTATCGGACGGTCACTCGCGGGTACACTCGGAATACTCGGCAACTTCTACGCCGTAGACCATTTAGCCCTCGGAGACGCCTCAATTCTAAATAAAATGTCGCCGTTTTTCGCGATATTATTCTCGCTTATATTTCTAAAAGAGAAATTAAAAACCTATCAGGTTCTAATCCTGACAGGTGCGTTTATTGGAGCGATGTTCGTAGTAAAGCCCAGTTTTTCGAACGCCGATTTATTCGCTTCGGTTTGCGGACTGTTCGGCGGAATAGCCGCGGGCGCGGCGTATTCGATGGTAAGGGCGCTGGGAAAAAGGGGAGAGAAGGGCAGTTTTATCGTGCTGTTTTTCTCGGGAGTAAGCTGTTTGAGTATGATACCTCTTATGATATTTAATTTTAAGATGTTTACTCCGCTGCAATTTTTATTCCTGATTTTAGCGGGACTTTCCGCGGCGGGCGGTCAGTTCTCGATAACCGCGGCTTATACCTACGCTCCGGCGCGCGAGATTTCTATTTACGATTACAGCCAGATTATATTCGCTTCGGCGCTGGGATTTTTCGTGTTCGCCGATATTCCCGATATTTATTCGATTATCGGCTACGTTATAATCGTAACTATGGCGTTTGTTATGTTTATTTACAATAACCGAAAAGCAAATACTAAAACATAAAAAGAAAAGTCGGAGTAATCTCCGACTTTTTTCTATACAAATATTGTTTGTACTAAAACCATATACAGCACTGTGCTGACGCCGATACTTAAAAGTACGTTCCCTTTCCACGCGTGAAGCGCCATAGCTATCGCGATACAAATTATCTCGGGGATACCGTGGCTTCCGCCTATGAAGTCAACGCTGCTTATACAGTATATAATCAGCACGCTCATTAACGCGGGCGGTAAAAGCTTTCCGAGGTATTTAATCCACTTAGCAGGCTCTTTGCCTCGACCGAAGAAAATAAACGGAGCATATCTTGTAAATGCCGTAACAGCCGCCATCGCGAGTACAATGCCCATACTTGTAGCAAAATTGCTCATAAACGCTCCTCCTTTTCAAAAATCGGACGCATACACATAAGTATGACCGATACCGCGAGTAACGCGGGAATGAGGAAGTGTTCCGAGCCGAGTATCACAAGGCTTATAATCGGAATTACAAATCCGATAAGCGCGGGTATGTGATTTTTATGAGCCTTCCACTGTTCGACTACAAGTACCGCGAACAGCGCCGTCATAACGAACTCGATTCCCTTTGTATTAAACGGTAGTATGTTTCCGACTATCGCGCCGAGCGTCGAGCCTATTATCCAGTAACAGTGGTTCATAAACGTTACCGCCGTATAGAACGCTCCGCGGCTTATGTCCTTAGGCGGAGTTTCCGTCGATAGAATAGCGTAAGTTTCGTCCGTAAGTCCGAAAATCATATACCATTTAGATTTACCGATTTTGTGGTACTTGTCTATCATCGAAAGCCCGTAGAAAAAGTACCTGAAGTGCAGCAGGAACGTCATAAGTATAACGTGCGGAATAGAAGCTCCCGCGGCTAAAAAAGATACGATCAGATATTGACCTGTACCCGAGAATATAATTACGCTCATAAAAAATGCCCACTCAGGCCCGTAGCCCTTAGAGGCGAGCAGTATTCCGAAAGCGAATCCGAGCGGAATATATCCGAACAGCACAGGTAACGTGTATCTGAATGATTTCTTTAAAATATTAAATAAATTACCCATTACAACCTGTCTTTCAATTTAGTCCGAAAGAAATTATAACATATTTTACCGACGACTACAATATTTTTATTTACAAATGTATTTATAAATGTTAGAATAAAATTATAAGATAGAAATTAATTAAATTTGCGACCGGAGGATAATATGGGACTTTTCGATAATATTTTAAACACCGCGAATAATGCCTCAACCAACGCGTCTAAAGGTAACGGCGGAAACGAGAGCGTTACTTTCACTTTCGCTAAATTACCCGAAAGCTTAGCGGAGCTCCAGGCTCTGCCCGAGGCTTTTATGGATACGCCCTATAAGACAGCGGCGCTGTCGCTTTTAGCTCTCTGCGCGTTTGCGGCCGACGAGGAAATCGGTAAGGAAATGCTCAATTTCCTTAAAGGTCCCGAGCCTCTTACCCCGAGCGAAATCAGCTTTATTAAAGACCGCTTCAGAGACAGCAAGCTCGTTCCGTTTTCGTATTTTAAGGGAGCTAAACCCGAGAACAACTACACTCCCGATGTTCCGTTTACGGTAACGATTTTCTCTAATCCTTATTCTTTCCAGAACGAGAACTTTGCTACGCTTCACGTAAAAAGCGGCGGAGCCGACAGCCCCCGCCAGTTCAGATTAAGATTGAAACCATCTACAGGCGTATGGTATCTTTTAGAGCAGATGGTGCTCGTAGGTATCAGACCTGCTGTTAAAGATGACCCCTGGGCATAATATAGCTAAGATAATTACAATAATTAACGGCTTACTCAGTTTGAGTAAGCCGTTTTCGTTATACGCGATTATTTTTTAAGCATACTTATAGTCGTAGAAATTTCCGTAACTATAATATCCCATCCATATTCCGTAGCTTCTTACTCCGTAGAGGTTTTTAGCGGAGTAGTAAATTTTGCAGTGTCTGAAGTCGGTAAATTTGATAGTTTGTATTTTAAGCGAGCTCGGAACATAAAGAACGTCTTTTAAAGCTTTCTTGGTTTTCTTCTTGAGTGTAGCTTTATCATAGGAGTAAATCTTAACCTTATATTTAGTTCCCTTGATTTTAGCAGTAATAGTTGCCTGACCGCCCTTTTTAGTATATATTGTTCCTTTACTTGAGACAGAAACTTTCGGCCAGTTAGACGACGACCATTTAGCTTTTTTGTAACCCTTAACCCGCTTCATCCATTTTCTGAGTGACTTGGATTTACCTTTGCCGATTTCAAGATAGCTTTTGTTTACAGTTACCTTACACTTAGCCTTTTTGCTTCCATGTTTATAGGTGATAGTCGCTTTTCCGAAATTTTTAGCGTATACATATCCAGATGAGGAAACCGTAGCTACCTTTGTGTTTGAGCTTTTCCAACTTCCGCTCTGGGTAGAGTTGCTCGGCGAGTACGAACCGTAAAGGTAATAACCTCCGTAACGGTTCAGTGTTAGTTTTTTACGGCTTATTGACGCCTTAGTTGTTTTTATTGTTTTATTATACTCTCTGTAAAGGGAAACATCATAGTACAATTCATCATTGTCATCTTCGTAAATATAGAGAGTATATGTACCCTTTGAAAGATAAAAATACTTATCCGAATAGCTATAATCTGAATAGGAATATTCAATGTCCCCGCTAGAGTTTACAATCTTAACGTAATAGTGTCCTTCTGTATTCGAAGAAAAATAAAGGTTCATATACGAATAACTTCCGATAGTGAACTTATAAGACACACCTTCGTAATTGTAAAGATAATCGGTATCGCTTAATACCGTCGAAGACGCGTTATAAGCGTTCGCTTCAATCGGTACCGCAATACTAACCAGTATTAAAGCGCTTAATAAAAAGCTTAACACGTATAAGAGTTTTTTGGATTTTGTTTTAGTCATTTTCTTTCCCTCCTTATAAATAAAAAATCGGGAAGGCAGTTTTTATAATGCTGTCTTCCCGACTAAACCTAACACTTCACGGTTGCCGGGATTCCCGACTAAGCCCAATTAAGTGTATCGTTATAAATATTAAGATAATCTTGAGCAGAACGCTCCCAAGAGTTGTCGCTCATCATAGCGCGCCACATAAGCTTGTGCCAGCCTTCATTATCCTGAATACCCCAAAGCGCTCTCCTAACCGCGCCCTGTAAATCAGCGGTGTAGTAGTTAGCGAATGTGAAGCCGTTACCGTAACCGTCCGCACTGTCGAATACAGAGTCTTTAAGTCCGCCTGTTTCACGAACTACGGGGATTGTGCCGTAACGCAGAGCGATCATCTGTGAAAGTCCGCAAGGCTCCATCTTAGAAGGCATAAGGAAGATGTCGGCGCCTGAGTAAATCTTTCGCGCGAGCTCGGGAACGAAGCCCTGACAGAAGCAAAGTCTGCCCGGGTATTTCCACTGCATATCGCGGAAGAACTGCTCATACTCCTCGTCGCCTGAGCCGAGAATTACAAACTGCATATTTTCTGTGTTCATAAGCTCCTCGAGTCCCATTCTAACGAGGTCTAAGCCCTTATGCTCAACAAGTCTTGTTACCATAGCCACGATAGGAATGTCCCATCTCTGCTCTAAGCACAGGCGCTCCTGGAGCTTCTGCTTACATACGCCCTTACCGCTCATATCGTCCTTGGAGTAGTTGCAGTAGAGCTGATAGTCGGTCTCGGGGTTATAGCTTTCGAGGTCGATACCGTTCTTAACGCCGCAGAGTTTATAATGGCGTAAATTAAGCTCGTTATAAAGTCCGAAGCTGTACCACGGATCGCGGATTTCAAGAGCGTAGGACGGAGATACGGTAGTAACTCGTACCGCTGTTTCGATAGCGCCCTTAACCATATTGAGCTTGCCGTCCATTTCGAGAATCTTAGTGTCCTCAGCGGGAATACCTACACATTCTGTGTTAACTTCCCAGCCATACATTCCCTGATACTGAATGTTGTGGATAGTAAAGATGTTCTTTATGTTAGCGTACCACGGATTCTTCGAGTAGAAAAGATAATAGTAGGTAGGAACTAACGCGGTCTGCCAGTCATTTGTATGGATAATATCGGGATGGAAGTCGATATACGGAAGCATTTCGAGGATAGCTCTCGAGAAGAACGCGAATCTCTCGGCGTCGTCGTAAGAACCGTAAAGAGTACCTCTCTTGAAATAGTATTCGTTATCGAGAAAGTAGTATGTGCAGTCGTCCCATCTAGCCCAGAAAAGACCGCAGTACTGATGTCTCCACGCAACAGGAACTGTAAAGTTCGCGATGAAGTTCATTTGGTTTTTAAGGTCCTGGGGAATTGTTCCGTAAAGCGGCATAACAATTCGGCAGTCCTGACCTTTACGGCATAACGCGTGGGGAAGTGAACCCGCTACGTCCGCAAGTCCGCCCGATCCCGCGAAAGGATTAGCCTCGGATGTACAATAAAGTATTCTCATATCGTTTCCTCCTATTTAATAACCGATTTCTTTTCGATATGAATCGGATATGAATCAGCGCCTGCCATAGATTTGTTCGGCGCGATTTTTACATCTTTGTCGATAATAAGGTAGTTTAAGTTACAACCCTCTCCGATTTCGGTATCCTGCATAATAATACAGTTGCTTACCTTAGCGCCCTTAGAGATATGAACGCCCTTGGAGATTACGCAGTTTTCAACCTCGCCGTCGATAAAACAGCCTTGAGATACGAGCGAGTTTTTAACCGAACTCGTAAGTCCGTATTTACACGGAGCGTCGTCTCTTACCTTGGTAAGAATCGGTCTGTCGGCCTTAAAGAGCTCTTTTCTTAGTTCGCCGTTCATAAGCTCCATATTGAATCTGTAATACTCGTTCATCGAGCTGATTACAGCGCAAGTACCGGGACATTCGTAAGCGAATACAGTATACTCGTCAACCCACTTCTGAATAAGGCGGTTGAAGTCAAGCTCGTTTTCGCTTATAGCTTTGTTGATAAGCTCTAAGAACAGCTCGATTTTCATAATTAATGTTCCGAGGTAAAGGTTGCATTTACCCTTTACATTCGGCTGAATAAGAACCTTCTCAACCCTACCGATATTATCGTGAGAAATAGTCATCGGAGTGTACTTCTCCGGAACCATCATATTCTTGTAAACGAGGGTTATATCCGCCTTATTTACCGAATGAAGATAGAAAAGCTCGGTAAAATCTACGTTATTAATAATGTTGCTCTCGGAAATAAGTACATAATCCTCGTCGGCGTCCTCGAAATATCCGCGGAGCTGATAGAGGGTTTCAACCTTATTGGAGAAGCTTACTCCCGCGTACGGCGGAAGAATTGTAATTCCGCTTCTTTTCTTGGATAAATCCCACGCGGAACCTGAACCGATATGGTCCATAAGCGACATAAATCCGCTTTTAGCTACGATACCTACGTTGTTAACGTTGGAGTTAGCTAAGTTGGAAAGCACGAAATCTATCATTCTGTACTTACCGCCGATAGGAACCGACGCTGTGGTGCGGTGAGCGGTAAGCTCGGTTAAAGTCGACTCGCAAGAGTTCGAAAAAATTAATCCTAATACGTCATTACTTTTCATACTTAACCCTCCATATCCTTATCAATCATAGCCTTAGGAGGAACAGTTACGTTATCGCCGATTTTAATATTGTCGCCGATAACCGTTACGCCCCAATCGTCGCGGTTTTTTACTTCGCTCGGGCTAGCGCCTACCTTAGCGTTCTTACCGATAACGGCGTTCTCCGCTACGATAGCGAATTCTACCTTAGCTCCTTCTTCGATTACAGCTCCGGGCATAATAATCGAGGAGTTAATTGTAGCGCCTTTGCCGACTGTTACGCCCGCGAAGAGTATCGAGAACTCTAAGTCGCCGCTTACGTTACAACCATCCGCTATAAGCGAGTTCTGGGTAGTAACTCCGTCCGCTATGTAATGCGGAGGCATCATCGGGTTGCGTGAATAAACGTTGTTTAAGTCGAGCGAAACGTTGGGATCGAGTAAATCCATATTAGCTTCCCAAAGGCTGTCTATAGTTCCTACGTCTTTCCAATATCCCTCGAACGGATAAGCGAACATTCTCTCGCCTGCCTCAAGCATAGTGGGGAGTACGTTCTTTCCGAAGTCGTTAGAGGACTCGGGATCGTTAGCGTCGTCTACAAGGTATTTTCTAAGCTCTTTCCAGTTAAAGATATAAATACCCATAGAAGCGTTAGTGCTCTTAGGATGCTCGGGTTTCTCGTCGAACTCATAAATAGAACCGTCCTTGTTGGTATTAAGAATACCGAAACGGGAAGCTTCTTCCTTGGGAACGTCGATAGCGGCAATAGTACAAGCCGCGTTGTTCTTTTTATGGAACTCGAGCATTTCGTTGTAGTCCATCTTGTAGATATGGTCGCCCGAAAGAACGAGAACATAATCGGGGTTATATCTGTCGATATAGCTGATGTTTTGGTAAATCGCGTTAGCTGTACCCGAATACCAGTCCGCTCCGCCTAAAGCCTCATAAGGGCTTAAGCAGTTAGCTCCCGAATGCATACCGTCTAAATCCCAGGGCTGACCGTTACCGATGTACTCGTTGAGTACTAACGGCTGGTACTGGGTTAAAATTCCGACAGCTTCGATTCCGGAGTTTACACAGTTCGAAAGAGGAAAGTCGATAATTCTGTACTTTCCGCCGAACGGTACAGCGGGCTTTGCGAGCTTTTTTGTAAGCACGCCGAGTCGTGAACCCTGTCCTCCCGCGAGGACCATAGCTACTACCTTTTGTTTAGGTATCATTTTCTTACCTCCGTGTATTATTATTTATATTTTGTAAGGTTATTGATTATAGGTTTTGGTCTTAGGTTTTTACCTGTAAGCGTAAACCTTATTTTGTTTCGTGTTTCTTTAGCGGTTTAGGGGTTTTCTTAGCCGCCTTTTTCTTTTCGGTTTTAGCTTTTTTAGGACGTTCTTTCTTCTCTTTAAGTCTTATAAAGCTTACCGAAAGCGGCGGTATCTTAATTTTAATCGCCTGGTTACATCCGTGAATAGCAATATCGGTTGTTTCGATATTCTTTCCGTTGGTAACTCCGCTTCCGCCGTAACGCGCGTCGTCCGAGTTAAATGCTTCCTCGTAAACGCCGTACTTGGGAACGCCGATATAGTAGTCCTCGTGAGTTTCGGGCTGGAAGTTGCACAGTACTATAAGCTCCTCGCCGTTTTTAGCAATACGCCTAAACGCTATAATGCTCTTGGTATAGTCGTCGTGGTGAATCCAGTTAAAGCCTTCCCACTTGAAATCCACTTCATAAAGCGCTTTGTTTTCTAGATAAAATCGGTTTATATCTCGGTAGAAATCGTGGAGCATACGGTGATTCTCATCGGCGAGAATACCCCAGTCGAGCTCGGAGTTGGAATCCCATTCCTTTTCCTGTCCTATATCGCTTCCCATAAAGAGAAGTTTCTTCCCGGGATGCGCCATCATATACGCTATAAATGTTCTTACCGAAGCGTATTTCTGCGGCGGGTCGCCCGGCATTTTATCAATTAAAGAGTGCTTTCCGTAAACAACTTCGTCGTGCGAAACGGGTAGGATAAAGTTTTCGGAAAAAGCGTAGAAAAAGCTGAACGTAAGACTGTCGTGGTTAAACGGTCTCCAAAGCGGGTCGAGCGACATATAGTGGAGCATATCGTTCATCCAGCCCATATTCCATTTGTAGTCGAATCCCAAACCGTCCTTGTCGACCGGTTTTGAAACATTCGGCCAGGATGTGCTTTCCTCGGCAATCATCATCGCCTCGGGGTAGTACATATGAACCGCGGTGTTCATTCGTTTAATAAACTCTACCGCTTCTATATTTTCCTTACCTCCGAACTCGTTCGGATCCCATTCGCCTTTATTTCGGTTGTAGTCGAGATAGAGCATAGAAGCTACCGCGTCAACGCGGATGCCGTCGAAGTGATACTGCTCGATCCAGAACATCGCGCTCGATACCAGGAAGCTTATTACCTCGTATCTCGCGTAGTTGAAGATATAAGTACCCCATTCCTTATGCTCGCCGCGGCGTTCGCCCTCGTATTCGTAACAGCAGGTTCCGTCGAAACGCGCTAGACCGTGGTCGTCCTTCGGGAAGTGAGCGGGTACCCAGTCGAGAATAACGCCTATGTGATTTTGGTGACACATATCTATAAAGTATTTTAAATCGTCGGGTTCTCCGTATCGCGAGGTAGGCGCGAAGTAGCCCGTAACCTGATAACCCCAGCTGTCGTCGAACGGATACTCGGTAATCGGCATAAACTCAATATAGTTATAACCCATTTCCTTTACGTACGGGATAAGCTCGTCGGCTAATTTTTTATAGCTGAAAAAGTTTCCGTCCTCGTATCTTCTCCACGAACCCGCGTGAATCTCATAGATGTTCATCGGCTGTTCTTTATGAGGATTATTCTTCCTGAATTCTATCCATTCACCGTCGTTCCATTCGTAGCGGTCGAGGTTATATACTATAGATGTATTATCGGGACGGGTTTCGGTATGGAAAGCGAAAGGATCGGATTTGATTTTTTTCTCAAACCACGGCGTTTCGATACAGAATTTGTACCTTGTAAACTCCGTAAGCCCCTCGATAAAGAGTTCCCAAACTCCCTTGTCTCCGACTTTATACATATAGTTGCTCATATTGTTCCAGTCGTTAAACGGACCGACAACAGAGACCGTAAGAGCATTCGGCGCCCAAACGCGGAAAACTACACCCTCGCGACCGTCCCAGTTTACCAAATGAGCGCCTAAAATCTCCTGCGCTCTTACAGCGTCGCCGTCGTGATAAAGCTCCAGCGCTGTACGCTCGTCGTTAAAGTTATAGTTCATATTCCGCCTCCTTTTTTCATATTTTCCGAATTTACAAAATTTCACATATATACATTATATATAATATCAAATATTATTGCCGATTTCAAGTAAAAATATAAAATAATTCAGTTTTTTTATTTAAATTTTTATTTATTTTATATAAAAGAAGGGCAAAGGGGTAAGGACAAAGGGGATAG
>JAHKZS010000070.1 GCA_020626545.1 bacterium | reverse complement strand
GCGTGGCGTAAGGTTCCGATCAATTCACCCGTTAAAGGATTAATCTCGCTTATCCTGTCAATCTCATCGCCGAAGAATTCAACGCGAATAATTCTATCGCTGGATGACGCGGGGAAAATTTCAAGCGTATCCCCTCTTACTCTGAATTTATTACGGGTAAAATTCTCGTCGTTTCTTTCATACTGTAATTCGACAAGCTTTTTTATAAGGGAATTTCTGCTTTTTTCCATACCGGGTCTAAGCGAAATAACCATATTTCTATAATCTATAGGGTCGCCCAAGCTGTATATACACGATACCGAGGCGACAATTATAACATCTCTGCGCTCGGAAAGCGCGAGTGTCGCGCTGTGGCGGAGCTTATCAATCTCGTCGTTAATAGAACTGTCTTTTTCAATATAGGTATCGGTAGTCGGAACATAAGCTTCGGGCTGGTAATAATCATAATAGCTTACAAAGTACTCAACGGCATTCTCAGGGAAAAATGACTGAAACTCGGAGCATAGCTGAGCGGCTAAGGTTTTATTATGCGCTAAAATAAGAGTAGGTTTCTGTACCTTTTCGATAATGTTAGCCATAGTAAATGTTTTACCCGAACCTGTAACGCCGAGCAAAGTTTGTTCCCTGTTTCCTTTAAGAATACTATCTGCTATTTTATTAATAGCCTGAGGCTGATCGCCTGTAGGCTTATATGAAGAATGAAGTTTAAATTCTCCCATATAATCACCTTAGTAACTGTAAATTAAGTTTCTGTATCGCCAAAGAAAATTCCTTTACCATAAATCGTACTTTGAGCCATAGAAACCTCGTCATCCTCACAGACAATAACGTGATCGACAAGGCGCTTATTCATAAGTCTTAACGCGTCATAAACCATTTTGGTAGTCTCTATGTCAGGTCCAGACGGCAAAGCCAGACCGCTCGGGTGGTTATGAGCAATCGCGACATAATCAGCGTTATACATTACGGCTAACTCTAGTATACGTGTAATAGGCACATCGGTAGTATTACTCGAGCCTTTGGAAATAATACCGCAGAACAGTTCTTTATACTTTTTGTCCATAAGGAGTAAATACATAACCTCGTTAGTCCTGCCTATAAATTTAGGTCTGAAATAATCGCAAAGCTTACTTACTTCAATATGCTTTTTGTTATAATCAGTTCTGTCATTATGATAAAGGCGCGCGAAATCAGGAATAAGCTTAATAAGAGCGATTGTATTATCGGTAAGACCTACTCTTTTAAGTTGAGGTATCGGCGCGTCAAAGATAGCGGATAATGAACCGAATTCGTCGAGCAGCTTATGCGCTAAAGGATTAGTATCACGCCTCGGAACTCCGTAAAACAAAAGCAACTCAAGCGCCTGATGGATTTCGAAGCGGTCGATGCCTTCTTTAAGATATAATTCACGCAGACGTTCCCTATGACCTGTATGTAAGTTTTTCTCCGCCATAATAACGCCTCCCTGAATTAATTACAGATTTATTATTTTACACCGTATTTCTCGTAATAATCGTCGATAGCTGACTTTAGTTTATCGTCGATAATAACATTACCTTTGTATTCTTTGTTATATAAATGCTCAACAACTTCAGCCATTGTAACAATAGCTGTAGTTTTAAGTCCGAATTTTTCCTCAATCTCCGAAAGAGCGGATTTTTTACCCTGGCCTCTTTCCATACGATCGACAGAAATTACTAAACCGATAGGACTAACGTCGCCCTGAGCCTTTATAATCGGCAGAGTTTCGTTAATAGAAGTTCCCGCAGTAGTAACATCCTCGATAATTACAACCTTATCGCCATCTGTAATAGGGCTTCCGAGCAGAATACCTGTATCGCCGTGGTCTTTAACTTCCTTGCGGTTAGAGCAGTATTTTATATCCTTACCGTATTTATCGGCAATAGCGATTGAAGCCGTTACAGAGAGCGGAATACCCTTATACGCGGGACCAAAAAGCACATCAAAATCAAGACCGAATTTATTATTAATAGCCTCGGCATAATACTCACCGAGCTTTTTGAGCTGAGAACCTGTGCGGTAAAAACCTGTATTCACAAAGAAAGGAGTTTTTCTACCGCTTTTAGTTACAAAGTCACCGAATTTTAAAACCTGCGAATCCACCATAAACTCAATAAATTCCTGTTTATATCTCTCCATATTATCCTCCTAAAATACATAGTAACACATTTTTACTTATGTACTATATCACAAGATATTGTGCAAAGTAAAGAAATAAAACACAAATGTAATCAAAACGTACGTTTTAATTGTAATTTAGAATTAACTGTTACAAATAATAGAAAAGAGAGCTATAAAATAGCCCTCTTATTTCAACTTATTTCGGCGGTTTACAGATTTTGCAAGGTTCTAAGTGAATAGATTTAGCGTACGCAAGCGTTACCTTACGTGATTTCTTTAAGAACTTACAACCGTAGCTGTGGTATTTAATTCCGCTTCTTGTAATGTAAACATCATTGCTTTTAAGCTTTACAGGATGCTTGGGTTTATAGACAGTAAATTTGATTTTATCCTTTATAACATCCTTATTAGACTTAACTGTAACTGTCGCTTTACCAGGTTTAACACCTACAACAGTAATAAATATCTTGGTGCTTATAAACTCGTTTTTAAATTTCACTTTCTTAATCTTAACAATACTTTTGTTACTGCTTTTTATCGACAGCTCGCTTTTATTTATCTTTTCAGGATACGCAAAGGTAGTTAATTTATATGCCTTATTAAGCTTAATCTTTCTTTTAGATTTACCTTTAATATCTATATTCTGAACTTTTCGTACTCTTATCTTAATCTTTTTACTTCTAACTCTGTTATCGGCTGACTTTAATACAAAATAAGCTTTACCGACATTATACCCGGTAATCTTAACTGAAACAGTATCATCCGCAAAAGCGTGATTTTCAATATCAATACTTTTAACATCGAAAATCTTTTTATCGGATACCTCATATTTAAAATCTGTTTTCTTTAAAGGCTCATCGTATTTTACCTTAAACTCTAACTTACAGTTACTGTAAACTACGTCAAAATATTTAAGTATAGGATCCTTGCCCTCGTATTTGATAATTTTGATATTATCTTTTTTATATCTTGAGGTATTAGATTTATTTACGGAAGTTGACGCTGTAATGTTATCGACATTTTCAGTATTATTTCCGCAACCGTTCGATAAAAAGATTAAACTAAATAAAAGTAGAGATATAATTATCCTAAAGCTTTTCATAGTTAAGGTTAAATAAACTTGCTGATTTCTGATATTTCTTTTCTTTTAGGAGCTCGAGGGCTTTCGTCGGGATAACCTAAGGCTATTAACGCCGAAACTCTTTCACTGTCGGGAATATCGGCAATTTCTTTAACCTTATCCTCGTTAAAGATTCCCATTATAAGCGTTCCTAAACCATACTCATACGCCGACAGACAAAATGCCTCACAGGCGATTCCCGCGTCAAAGCTCTGCCAATGGCCTCCCATAGGCGTAGCGGCTGTACCGTCGGGATTATAGCCCGAAATCTTGTCTACTGTAGATAATACCACAAGAACAGGCGCGCTGTTAATATTGTTCATATTTTTTGAAAAGTTCATAGTCGCGTTTTCGGCGATATCAGCTTTTACCTTTTCATCAGTAATAATTGTATACCGGGCAGTCTGGGAGTTTTTCCAGCTCGGAGCGTATCGCGCGTTATCAATAATCTTCTCGATAGTTTCTTTGGAAACCTTATCGCTTTTGTACCTTCTTATACTTCTTCTCTCTTTTATACCTTTTAAAAGTTCCATAGTATCACCTCAATTTTATTATAATTGATAAAAATGATTATTTCAACATAAAATTCAATATATAAAAAGCTCTTAGTTGAATTTAACATCAACTAAGAGCTTAAAAACAAAAATCTTATTATATTACTCATATCGTTTATTCCTCACTTGTGTCGGTGTTTTGGTTTTATATCCACTGAATAAATGCTGTTTTATCTGTACAG
>JAHKZS010000069.1 GCA_020626545.1 bacterium | reverse complement strand
GTTTTATGTAGTTAAAACTGTTGACTTTTTCTGAAAAACTGGTATTATAATTATAGATACTATAACTAATACTAATAACTCAGGAGGTTAACTATGGGAAAGAAAAGCAAGTTAGGATTTATAATCGGTATTATCTCCTTTGTAGCTGCCGCGAGCGCCGCGCTTACCGCGTTTTTCATCGTTCGTGAGAAAAAGAAAAAGGACGACGAGGAATTAATGAATTACCTCGACTGCTCTATCGAATAATTTACCTAAAAACTAACGGACGGATACTATGTATCCGTCCGATTTTTGTTTTACCCTTGGCTTATTCTCTTTAATTCAACCGTATTTATTAAAACTATCTTTCCGTAATCTGTCTTTAACAGCCCCTCACGTTTGAATCGGTTCAGAATTTTACTCACCGTTACTCTGGACACTCCGACTATTCCGGCGATTTCCTCGTGGGTATAGTTCACGATATTTGAGCTTGCGCTCCGCAGCAGCAGGCTCGCTATTCTTCCGTCAGCTTTCATAAATGTTATCGCGTCGATTTGCGAGGACAGTTGGCGGATTCTTGTTGCCTGAATTTCGAGCAGTTCTAGGGCAAGCTTCGGGTTATCCTTTATAAGCGATAAAAGCTTCGCTTCGTCCACCGATACAACCTCAATGTTAGTAAGAGCGTAGGCGGAGCTTATTCGGGGCATTTTATCGAAGAACGCCGCTTCTCCCAAAATCTCACCCGCAGAAGCGGTCGAGAGGGTTTTTTCCATACCGTCGGCGGAGGTCATTACCACCTTTACCCTGCCTTTTTTCAAATAATAAAAACAGCGCGCCTTATCGCCCTGGTGGTAAATTATCGAGCCTTTCAGTATTTTCTTTACAGGCTTTTCTTTTTCGAAAACGGCTTGTATTTTGTTTTCTACGTCAGATTTATTATTCATATCATCATATCCTAATAAATTATCTATTAAATTGTAGCATAGTTTACAATCTTTTTTCAAGCTTATTTATATAATTAATGAGGAATAATTTTAAAAGAGGTGCTCATTATGGGTATGACAATGTCTCAGAAAATCTTAGCCGCTCACGCGGGCTTGCCCGAGGTCAAGGCGGGTCAGCTTATCGAGGCTAAGCTCGATTTAGTTCTCGGCAACGACGTTACAACTCCTGTTGCCATCAACGTATTCGAGGAAAACGGCGCTACATCGGTATTCGACAATACCAAAATCGCGATGATTATGGACCACTTTACTCCCAATAAGGATATTAAAGCGGCTACATTAGTAAAACAGACCAGAACTTTCGCCGATAAATACAACATCACTAACTACCGTGATGTCGGCGAGATGGGAATAGAGCACGCGCTCTTACCCGAGATGGGATTAGTAGGCCCCGGATGCTTATGTATCGGCGCCGACTCCCACACCTGTACATACGGAGCGTTAGGCGCTTTCTCAACAGGCGTAGGCTCGACCGATATGTGCGCGGGTATGATCAGCGGTAAGGCTTGGTTTAAAGTTCCGTCCGCGATTAAGTTCAACTTAATCGGAAAGCCTCAGGGCTACGTAGCGGGCAAGGACGTAATTCTTCATATTATCGGAAAAATCGGCGTAGACGGCGCGCTTTACAAGTCGATGGAGTTTACAGGCGAGGGCGTTAAGTACCTCAACATCGACGACAGACTTTGTATCGCTAATATGGCGATTGAGGCGGGCGCTAAGAACGGCATCTTCCCCGTAGACGATGTTACGCGCGAATACTGCGACGGCCGTTATCAGGGAACTCCCGTCGAGTACGAAGCCGACGAGGACGCGGTTTACGACGAGGAATATACAATTGATTTATCCGAAATCCGCCCGACAGTAGCTTTCCCGCATCTTCCCGAAAACACCAAAACCGTCGACGAAATCGGCGAAACCGAGGTAAAAATCGACCAGGTTGTAATCGGCTCGTGCACAAACGGACGTATCTCCGATTTAAGAGCGGCGGCGGACGTGCTCAAGGGCAAAAAGCTCGCTAAGGGAGTGCGTTGTATAGTAATCCCGGGAACTCAGAAAATCTGGAAACAGGCTATGCACGAAGGACTTTTCGACATATTTATAGACGCGGGAGCGATTGTATCAACTCCGACATGCGGTCCATGTCTCGGCGGACATATGGGAATTTTAGCCGCGGGAGAAAAGGCAATTTCGACAACTAACCGTAACTTTGTAGGCCGTATGGGCCACGTAGACAGCGAAGTTTATCTCGCTTCTCCTGCTGTAGCGGCGGCAAGCGCGGTAACGGGATATATTACCAATCCCGAAAAGCTTTAAGGAGGTACATTATGCAGAACGCAAAAGGCAGAGTACATAAATTCGGCGATAACGTAGACACGGACGTAATTATTCCCGCGCGTTATCTCAACACGGCATCCCACAAAGAGCTCGCGGCTCATTGTATGGAGGATATAGACAAGGAATTTGTAAACAAGGTAGCCGAGGGCGACATTATGGTAGCCGATAAAAACTTCGGCTGCGGTTCTTCAAGAGAACACGCTCCTATCGCTATCAAGGCGAGCGGAATAAGCTGTGTAATCGCTTCGAGCTTCGCGAGAATCTTTTACCGCAACGCGATTAATATCGGACTTCCGATTGTAGAATGTCCCGAAGCGGCGCAGGCGATTAAGGACGGCGACACGGTAAGCGTCGACTTTAACACAGGCGTTATCAGCGACGAAACCACAGGCGAAACCTTCCAGGGCGAACCCTTCCCCGAGTTTATCCAGAACATCATCGCCAAGGGCGGACTTATTAATTCGATTAAATAATTAGTAATTTATATGCTAAAAAGCCGGGCAGAAAAATCTGTCCGGCTTATTTTTTTATTCAAGATGTTATGTTTTTGCGGTCGGCGTTCCCAGCCCAAACCAGTCGTCCGTCTCGCGCTAAGATTGCGCTCGCCGTACTCCTTATTTTGCGCAGAGCTTTTGCTCTCTTTATCTGCTACAGGCATCGGTCGCAACGCTACATCTCAGTTACAATATCCTTAACCGTTTTTCCGGGAGGAATCATCGGGAGGACATTCGCGTCGGGGCTGATTACGCAGTCGATTACCGCGGGGCCGTTAAGTCCCATAGCCTTATCGAACACCTCGTCAACATCCTCCGCTTTATCGAGCCTAAAGCCCGGTACGCCGAACGCCTCAGCTACTTTTACAAAATCAGTAGCACGCTTGGGGTCGGTCTGAGAGAAGCGGCTTTCGTAGAAAAGCTTCTGCCACTGTCTTACCATACCGAGTACGCCGTTATTCATAACAACAACGATTACGGGCAGGTTATAGGATTTAAGAGTTACAAGCTCGTTTAAGTTCATATGGAAGCTTCCGTCGCCCGTTACGAGAAATACTTTTTTTCTCGGGAAAGCGCACTGCGCGCCGAGCGCGGCGCCCATTCCGAAGCCCATTGTACCCATACCGCCCGAGGTGAGCAGGGTTCTCGGACGTTCGATTTCCGAATACTGAGCTACCCACATCTGATGCTGACCTACATCGGTAGCGATAATATCCTCGGGAGCTTTTTTTCTGTTGATAGCTAAAAGCACGTCGAGCGCCGACATATAGCCGCCGAGCTTTTCTCTCTGAGCTACGTGTTCGCCCTTCCAGATTTCGAGCTGTACAAGCCACTGTGTATGGTTCTGTTTTTCAACATGGTTATTCAGGATTTCTAAAACGTCCTTCATATCGCCGATAATATGCGTATCGGTTTGGACGTTTTTATCAATCTCATTTTCGTCAATATCAATATGGATAATCTCAGCCTGGGCGCCGAATTTTTTAGGATTACCCGCGACTCTGTCGGAAAATCTCGCGCCCATAGCGATGATAAGGTCGCATTTTTCGGTAGCCATACCCGTAGCGTATGTGCCGTGCATACCCAAGTTACCCATATTAAGCCTGTGAGTAGCGGGAATACAACCGAGTCCCATAAGCGAGCAACATACGGGCGCGTCAATTTTCTCGGCGAATTCCAAAAGCTCGGCGGAAGCGTCGGCGCTTATAACACCGCCGCCCGCGTAGATAATCGGGTATTTAGCTTTATTGATAAGCTCCACCGCTTTAGAGATTTTTTCCGCGCTGTCAACCTCTTTATTAGGTCTTTTAGCGGGAGTAATCGCCTTAAAGTCGGTCATCTGAGCCGTAATATCCTTGGGAACATCTATAAGCACAGGGCCTTTTCTGCCGTCCATAGCGAGCGCGAAAGCCGTTCTTATTGCGGGAGCGAGTTCCTCAATAGACTTAACGAGGTAGCTTCCCTTAGTAATCGGTTTAACGATATCGACGATATCAACCTCCTGGAAGCTGTCGCGTCCGAGCAAATCGACGTTAACGTTGCCCGTAATAATTACCATCGGGATACTGTCGATATTAGCGGTCGCGATACCGGTAACGGTATTAGTAGCGCCGGGACCCGAGGTAGTCATACAAACTCCGACCTTACCCGTAGCTCTCGCGTAGCCGTCGGCGGCGTGAGCCGCGCCCTGCTCGTGGGCTGTAAGAATATGGTTAATTTTATCGCTGTATTTATAAAGCGCGTCATAGGTATTAAGAGCCGCTCCGCCCGGGTAGCCGAATACCGTGTCAACGCCCTGTTCAATTAAACATTCACAAATAATTTCCGCGCCTGTCAGCTGCATTACAATTCCCCTATTCGTAATAGATTTGTATAATTATTCAGTAACTATACTATTTTACTCTATTAAAGCGTTCTTGTCAAATTTTTAATATATGTTAATTTTTTACACTACAAGAAAGTCGCGCTTTGCGCGCCTTTCGCTACTCATAGCTCGTTGCTGCGTAGCAGCAAACTGAGCTGAGAATAAAAATTGTTTTTGCTTTATAGGAGCCTATGCTATTGCTATTTTCAGTTATCCTGCAAAATTTTTATTTTTTGCAACGCTACAGAGCAGTTTCCTATAAAGTAGAAAAAATCGGGATAAACGATGTAAACCACCGCTTATCCCGAGAAATTTTTAACTAAATCAGTCCATCTGAATAAACTTCTTCATAGCCTTAACGGCTCTGTCAGCCGCAAGCGCGCTGAACTGCTCGAAATCAGTACCCTTGTTAAACTTCAAATCGTCGCTGATTGAGCGTAAAATAGCGAACGGAACTTTATTCATATAGCACACGTGGCCTACGGCTCCGCCTTCCATCTCGCAGCATAACGCGCCGAACTCGTGAGCTATAAACTCGCGCTGGCCGATAACCGAAACGAACATATCGCCTGTAGCGATTCTTCCGATTCTTACGTGCGAACCGAGTCCCTGGCAACATTCGTAGAGTTTATCGACAGTAGCTTTATCAGCGGGGATATCAACTCTCTTTTCGTCGGTAAAGGAAATCTGTCCTCTCGGCTCGTTGAGCGCTTCAATATTCATATCATGCTCTACACAGTCCTCGGAGATTACAATATCGCCGACAATAAGCTTTTTGGAAAGGCTTCCCGCGATACCCGAGTTGATAATTACGTCTGGTTTAAACAGGTCAATCATAATCTGGGTACCTACGGCGGCGTTAACCTTACCGATACCGCACTCGAGAAGCACGACATCTTTATCGAAGATTTTTCCACTTGTGTACTCAAGACCCGCTTTTTTGGTGATTTCGGGATTTTCCATAAGCTCTTTTAATCCGTCAACCTCAATTTTCATTGCACAAATAATTCCTATCATTGTTAAACTCCTTTCCTGTTGTAGAAATATTGTCCATTTCACCTAGTTCGTACATTATTATAGAAAGCGCCGCAATCGGAGCGGTCTCGGCTCTCAGTATTCGTTTTCCGAGAGTCGCGGACTCTATACCGTTTTTAAGCGCCAGTTCCACCTCTGTTTCCTCGAATCCGCCCTCGCTTCCGACGAAATATCCGATACTTTTCGAACGGTTTCCAATCAATTTCTTTAAACTTTCGCCTCCGAGTTCGTAAAAGATTATATTTTTCTCGTTAACCTTACAATCCTCGACAGCCTGTTTAAAGCTAACCGCTTCGGCTACTTCGGGAATTATACCGCGCCGTGACTGTTGGGCGGCCTCTTTGGCGATTTTCTGCCAGCGGACGAGCTTTTTCGAAAGCGATTTTTTATCGGGACGGGATACACACCTCGCCGAAATCACGGGAACTATCTTCTTTATCCCGAGCTCAACGCATTTCTGAATAATAAGCTCCATTTTATCGCCCTTGGGTAAAGCCTGATATAGCGTAACATTAGCGTCGGGTTCGTTTTCGCAGGGTTTACTGTTCAAAATCTCCACACCGACAAGTCCGTCCGATATTCCGCTTATTTTGCAATCGTGCTGAATACCGTTCGGCGTAACCAAGGTGAGCATTTCGCCGTTTTTCAT
>JAHKZS010000068.1 GCA_020626545.1 bacterium | reverse complement strand
TTGAGCTTCTTGAACGCGTTAAACTTACCGTTAGTCTTACCGCACTTGTTACCCATTACGATATACTTCTTAGCGCCTGAAACCTTATTCCAAGTAAGCTTGTTGGATTTCTTGGTAGTCTTTGAAACCTTAGCCTTTAGCTTATTAAATACGCTTCCCTTGGGATCGGCGTCGCTCTTAGCCTTAGCGAGAGCGTTTATCGCGGATTTCTCGTCAGGATTTTTGCTGAAGTTAACCTTAGAGGGAGCGAGTGTCGGAGCCTGTGTAGGCTTGGTAGAACCTGTAGGAGACTGTGTTGCCGGAGCGGTTGTTACGGGAGCGTCTGTTACAGGAGCAGTAGTCGGTTCAACTACAGGATTAGTAGTAGCTTCGGGAGATGTAGTCGCGTACGGATCGGGAGTAGGATCGGTATCTGAGGTCTCGGTAGCGATAGGAATAGTGGGTTCCTGAGTAGCCGAAGTAGTGGGAACCTCGGGAGCGATAACGATATTGGAGATAATGTTATCAGCCGCGGGAGCCTTAGTTCCGCCCGAGATATAATCTGTGCTTATTGAACCTAAATCCATAAGGTCGAGATAAACGTCAGCCTCGCCTGTAGCGCCTGCTTTTACGGTAAATGTAAGAGAGATAACGTCTCCGCCGCCGCGGAAATCGTATGTACCCTTCTGAGTTTCGGGATCAACGCTCGTGAACGAGAACATCATTGTATCGGACGCGGCGTTTAAGTTATAGATAGTCTGAGTATTCAGAGTGGTAAACATTGAACTCTGGTTATTATATTTAGCCTCTAAAGCGAGCTTAGAGCCGTCGTAAGTTACAACGCCCTTACCGTAAGCGAGCAAGTCGGCTAAAGTCATTCTGTAAGTAACCTTAGCGTGAGCTTTATCGCAAACGATTTTCTGAACTTCGTCGGTGATATTTGAAGAAGCGTTGATAACGAGGTTCGGAGCAGCGTCTGTAGCGACATCAGCGTCCTTAGGCTCTGTTACAGCTACTTCGGAGATAACCTGAGAAATCTCTACGTTATCGTTCTTGATAACGGAATTATCTACATAGTTAGTGTTCTTGGAGTCGAGGTCAATCATATTAAGGTAAACGTAAGCCGTACCAGCGGTGGTTGAGCTCTTGCGTGTAAATACGAGATTTACTAAAACTCCGCCGTTAGTAAAGTCAAACGCGCCGTTTGTACCGGAGAAGTTGAATCTCGCGGTCGAGGGAGCGTAGTTGAGGTTATAAGTAGCGCCCTTAATAACGGTGAACATAGAATCCTTGGTGTTGTATGTCGGAGAAAGGTTGAGCTTTGAGCTGTCGTAATAAACGGTAAACTCGCCGTCGTCAAGCTTCTCGAAGCTCTTGAGATAGTAAGTAACGGTTACTGTGTTGCCGTTAACCTTTACTCTTGAGCCTGCTGTATCCAAGTTAGACTTAGCGGATACATAGAGGTTTTCGTTCTCGTCCGCCGATGTGGGATCGGTCGGGAACGGAGTAGTTTCGGGAGCCGCTGTTACAGGCTGTGTAACGGGAGCAACAGTTGTAGGAGCAACTGTCTCCGAAGGCTCGGGAGTTGTTGTAGGCTCGGGATCGGTGGTAGGTTCAGGATCAGTGATAGGCTCAGGGTCGGTAGGAACATCAATTTCTCCGCTCCATTCGCCTGTTACGCCGCCATCGCCGGCTTCAGCTGTAAAAACAGTAAAGGTTGTGCCTTCAACGAGGAGGTCGGTTGTTTGGCCGATTTTGCCCTCCCAGCCAGCGCCGCTGCCGGTGGTAAAGTAAGCGAAAACTACGTTATCCTCGAGGCCTGTGTAAGTGATGTCGGCAGCAGTTGTGCCCTCAGCGCCTACCCAGTAACCTTCAGAGTCGTCAGCCCAAGTCCAAGCGCGCCAGTCAACATAACCTGTATCAACGCCGGAAGCGTCAAGAACTACGGTATGAGGACCCTGTCCGGGACCGGGATTGTAGCCGCCTTGTTCTCCGCCGCCTGAGCCGCCTTCGGTAGGAGTACCTGACCACGAACCCTGTACAGAACCGCTCGCGCTTGTTACGGTAAACAGCGAGCCGTCAACAGTCATATTGTCCGACTGAGCGATTTTACCTGTCCAGAATGCGTCGGGAGTACCTGTACCCCACTGGAAACAAGCAAAGATAATATTCTTCTCGAGAGAGTCGAATGTAATATCTGAATTATTTGTGCCGTGAGCTTCAGCCCAGTAACCGTCCGAACCGTCAGCCCAAGTCCATGCTTTCCATTCTACAGCGTCAACGCCCGAATTAGAAGCGTCGAGAACTACTGTATAGCCGCCTGTTTTCGCCTTGCCTGTTTCGGCGGCGGAAACACCCATAACGGAAACAACCGAAACGAGCATTAAAGCAGCTAAGAAAATGCTTAAAAATTTCTTGAAAGATGTTTTCATTAAACAATCCCCCTTATAGATATTTGTACATTATATATTTTACCATAGAACGACATAAAATATCTATTGACAAAATAGTCAAAATCAAGCCCTTGAATATGTACGATATTTCTAAATTGAAAAAAACATAAAAATAAAACCGCTTCCGATTTAACGAAAGCGGTCTTAATATTTTTACTCGATTCCGGCGATAATTCTCTGAATCTTCCGGCGATAATTCTCTGAATCTTAGTAGCGTCCTTGATACTGATAGTACCGTCGCCGTTCATATCGGCGAGAGCGAGCTGTTCAGCGTCGAGAGTTTCGAGCTTAGCGATATTTTTCTGAATCAAGGTAGCGTCCTTGATACTGAGATTTCCGTCACGGTTAACGTCGCCTTTCTGATACTTAGGAGTAGTATCGGGAGCGGTAGTTATAGGCGCGGTAGTTGCAGGAGCTTCGGTAGGCTTAGCGGTAGTCGGCTCGACTTCCGGCTTCTCGAAGCTGTCCTTATCCACGGCAACCACCATCGAATATCCGTCCACGGTAAATGTGCCGTTATTTACTTCGCCGAGCTTTTTAACGCCCGCGGAACTTGAATTCGCCAAAATTACCCAGCTTGTACCCTCGGAAGCGTTAATCGTATAGCTTTTTGAGGAGTTTGAGTTATTGGCGATAACGGCGAGTTTTTTCCATTCGCCCGAAGTATTATTACTCCAAACTCCCGCGTAGATATCGGAAGCGCTCTCGCCCGAGTAGCACTTATAGCCCGAAAGCGAGCTTTTATCGGAAGCTCGAAGCGGAGAGAACTTCTCTCGAATCTCTCTCATACCCTTATAGTACGCAACGATATCGGCGTTAGTCTGAGCGTTGCCCCAGTCAATCATATTAAGCGAAACTGAGCTCTTGTAGCTGTTTTCGTCGTTATCCTTAGAACGTCCCATTTCCTCGCCCGCGAGGGTAAATGTGATACCCTGGGACATATTTAGAAGTCCGCCCGCGAGCTTATTCTGTTTAACGAAAGTATCGTTTCTTTGGCGGAAGTTAGAAGCGCCCTGAGAAGCGGCTAATCTGTCCCACAAAGTCTGGTTATCGTGGCAAGAGGTATAGGTTACGGTTTGGGACGGCTGTTTTGAAGTCCACTGGTAATTCGTCGGATTATGGGTACCATCGACATTACCCTTAATTCCCTCGGTAAGCTCTTTTGAGGATTTTTTATCTCCCTGAACCCAGCCTTTTCCTTTCAACTCGAATACCGAGCCTTTAATCGCGTCGCGGATACCGTCGTTAAATATACCGATACGCTCGTTAAGGTCGGCTGAATAGAAACGGTCGGCGGGCATAAACTTTTTGCCTGTACAGGTGGTATCGGGATAGGTACAAGTTCCGCCTGTCCAACCCTCGCCCCAAATTGTAAGGCGCGGATCGACCTTATCCATCTCAGCTCTTAAAAGGTTCATAGTTTCAACATCGTGAACGCCCATAAGGTCGAATCTGAAACCGTCGATATGGTACTCGTTAACCCAGTACATACACGACTGAATCATAAAGTTTCTGAACATTCTTCTCTCGGAAGCGGTTTCGTTACCGCAGCCCGAGCCGTCGGAGAACTTGCCGTTAGACTGCATACGATAGTAGTAGTTCGGAACGCAAGCCTCGAACGACGAGTTTGTATCGGCGGTATGGTTATAAACAACGTCCATAACTACGGAAATTCCCGCTTTATGAAGCGCCTGAATCATCTGTTTACACTCTTTAATTCTAACGTTACCGTCGTAGGGATTAGAGGAATAAGCGCCCTCGGGAACGTTATAGTTTACGGGATCGTAACCCCAGTTAAACTGGTCGTTAGAGCCTGTTTCGTCGATTGAGTTTTTGCTGAAATCATAGAACGGCGTAATCTGTACGGTAGTAACACCGAGGTTTTTAAGGTAATCGACCAAAGTCGGAGTTTTACCGGCGTTATTCAGGGTAGTACCTGTTTCGGTAAAGGCTAAATATTTACCGCGGTTTTTAGAGGATACGCCCGATTTACTGTCGTAGGAAAAGTCCTTAACGTGAACCTCCCAAACGTAAGAATCGGTATTTTTATCGAGAAGCACGTGGGCGTCGGAGCTCCAGCCCTCAGGGTCGGTAGAGTCGAGGTCTACAATCTGGGAACGCTGGCCGTTAACGCCTGTCGCGACGGAATATATGTCCTGAGTTTCTTTAGTCGTGGTGTTAGAACCCGTAACATTTTTCGCGGTTACGGTATAGGTATAGAACTTGTTTTTATAATCGCCGTTAAGAGTCTTTGACCACACACCCTTGTTGTTAGAGAGGTCTGTTGTACTGATTTTACTACCGCCGCTGCCCTCGGAGTAGAGGTTCAGCTTAACGCTTGTAGCGGTAGGCGCCCAAACCTTAAAGGTAGTAGCGTTTTTAGTATAAGTCGCGCCGAGGTCGTTACCGTCGTAGCCGTACTGTGTGTCGAGATTCTGGGAAGCGTTAGTATAGCTGTTGTTCGCCGATGACGTTGATTTAGAGGTATCGACAGCGTAAACGCTCACCGCGGCGGAAACCGTAAGAGCGGCGGCTAAAACTACGCCGACGGTCTTTTTTAAATACTTTTTCATATAAACTTTCCTTTCGCATTAAATTTCAAAACTTAACATTACTATTTTAACATATAGAAAGGATTAATACTATTGACAATATAATCAAAATTACAGCAGATTATTTGGAGGTAGTTAGGGATGTAGATTAATTCGCAACGCGCAATTATTTTATATAAGCAAATAAAAAATTGCGTAAAAGTATGCAATTATTCCCTGTTTTGCGCTATTAGTAGAGGGAGTTTTCCGCTAAACTGTAGCAGTCTTAGTTAAGGTTGTGGAAGATAGTGGAAGATAAAATAATTCATCTTCCACGCAGAAAGCCAGTAATAATGCGGGTTTGGGGTGTGTTGTGGAAGATTGGAAGTAAAACTATATACATTATAAATTTTATAATAAAAAAATTTATTTTTTTTAAACTTATATAAAAGGTTATAGAATTATACTTTCATCTTCCACGGTTTTCGGTTTAGTATGACTTGTAAACTAACAGACGGTTACAGATG
>JAHKZS010000067.1 GCA_020626545.1 bacterium | reverse complement strand
TAAACGACGCTTTACCTGTATAGTTTTTCACCTTTAGTTTAAAGCTCGTGCCTATGGGGATTTCTTTTTTCTTTGCGTTGAGTACAGGAGCGCTGTCATCCGCAAAAGCGGTAAACAACGCCGTGCAAGCGACGATAACAATTAATGGAATTATTAAATACATAATATGAAGTATTCTTTTCACGTTGTTACCTCCTTGGTTATTCGTATAATACTATTTTAGTCTTACTTTTACAATTCTGTTAACCGTCTTTGACTTAAATTTCTTATTGCCTCGGACAGTTATGCGAACCTTTAATTTATAGATGCCTTTCTTAGCTCTTTTCCACTTTTTGATTACAATAACGCCTTTCTTGTTAATCTTTGTACGCTTAAAAATTTTAGCGGCAGAGCCTTTCTTAATGAGCTTGTAAGTAACCTTACCTTTAGCGTTCTTAACAGTAATCGCCTTAATTTTCTGCGCTTTTTTCTTAAGCTTTTTAGATTTGACTGTCTTAGCCTTAACAGTAATCTTAGCAGGATTGGTTTTTTTAGAAACCTTATCGGTAGTTACAGTTTGTTCCTGGGATTCAGGATTTGCTATAGTTTCCATAGTTTCTGACGGCTCATTAATCGGAACTGTAGTTTCCTGAGAAGCATCAGGGTTACTATTCGGAGTTGTAGTTTCTGTGGGGTCAATATGCTTATCTGTTACGGGCTGAGTTGATTCGGATATATCTGTCGAGTATTCTTTTATATTAAAACTTTTTGTTATTTCACCGTCGTAATCACCAATACCTTTTATTGTTATTTCAGCTGTACCTACGTTAGTATTGTTACTGTAGATTATTTCATAATCTACTCCTTCTTCCAAAACTTTATCATCAATGCTGACGAACGGTTTCTGCTCAATGGCTTTTCCTGTATAATCTTTATCAGTAATACCGCTTACAACAGCATTACTAATATTTGCTTTATTAATTATAAATTCTTTTGATAACGAACCTGCGTAATCTCCTATACCTTTGACAACAACCTTAGCGGTACCTGTTTTTATGTTATTGATAAAATTCAGTTCATAGTCAACATTTTCGGTTAAAGTTGAGTTTTCGTATTTTACAGTCACTTCAGGAGTAACCGTATTGCCGCTGTAAGTAAATTCAGTTTGAGATAAAGAAATTGACGAGTTATTGTTATTCAGAGTAATCAGTTTAAATTCTGTTCCAGGAGCGTCATTTCCATCGTAGATATAGCCGCTTTCAGGATAAATATCTGTCTTATAATCCACGTTAAGCTGACTGACCTCATCACTTGTCAGAGTTACCATATCAAGATACTTTTCATCGAGTTTATTGTCATCTACGAGGTCTTTTATTTCGTAATAGCTGGCGCATTTACTTTCCATTACATTATATCTGGCGATCCAAATATCATCATCCGCACTGTACTCAAACAAAACATCCATTTCTTTTTCTGCGATTTCATCAACGGTATACTCTTTTTCGTACTTATCTAAGTCATTATTCCAAACATAGTCAACAGTATATTTAATTTGGGGAATTTTAACTCTGCTTAAATACAAATTGCTTTTCGGGTGATCTTCAAATTTAGCGCCTTGTACAAAGCAACGGGACGAATTAATATATCTTCCGTCTACCCAAGTGTCGCTAAAGCTCTCCAAATCACCGCTATAATATAATCTATATCCTGTACCCCATTCGCTGTCAATAAAATTTTTGCCTTCGTTTTCTTTATACATAAATGTATACACGGGATTTGAAAGTATCCATTTATTACCGCTTTTGGCATTACTACCCGATATACGAACCCATGCGCCCTCACTTCCTACTTTATCGCAAATATCTTTCCAACTTAGAGCGTCTTCACGGGGAATATCATCAGTCATTTTAATTTTAGAATAGTAATCAAGAAGTTTCTTTATACCATTAAGAGTTATTTCCGTACCGTTATCACCGAAACTGAAATACTGAGTTATTTTATCTTCGGTAAGTCCTTGTCCATCTCCGATTCCTGCTCCGCCATAGCTTTTGGTTTTTCCGTTATATGTGACGTTTATTAAATAGTGTGATGTGGAGCTCCATTCATAATCTGCGTTTTTGTCCAAACGCATAGCTACACTTCCCATAAGATATGGGAAACCTAAAGAATCTTTACGGAAAGGATATATCATAGACGCAATAAGATATTTATTGTTATTTCTTGAATATGGACTATACATATAAAAAGATTGATCGGAGTGTCCGGCTGTTGCTACAAACCAGTATTCGTCGGTTTTTTCGATATCTCCTCTTATATATGAGCCTGAATAGAGACATATTGAGCTTAACCCCTTTTGAACCGCATCCATATTATCGAAAAAGTCCGATTTATCAGCATATGTATCAATAAGGTAATCTACATCATCTTTTAATACAGGTAAGCTTATTCTTGTATCAGTATCAGTCCAGGTAGTATTCCAACTATAGTAGGATTTTTTAGCGCTTTGTAACACTAACTCTCCGCCGTCTGTATTATAGCTCTCAAATATATATCCGCCGTCTACACGCCCTGTTTTCTCATCGTCATATTTTATATCGGAATATAAATTAACTTTTTCATAAAAAGAATCATAATCAAATTCAATAACAGAATCTTCACTGTATTTAGAATCCTTATCAACAAAACGGAATGAAAGCGGATCGGGATTATCCGTTTCTACAAAAAAATATTCATTAAAAGGCGCTAAAAGCGGTATGATTTTATAGGTGTAATCCTCAATGTTCTTTTCTTCGGCAAACGCCGTAATACCCGTACAAGCAAAAACACTTAACAGAATTAATAAAGATAATATTAAAGAACTTAAACGCTTAAAAGTCATAATATAACCTCCGATTCTAAATTATGTTTACGTAACCATTGTATCACATTTATTATCTTTTTTAAATATCTTTTATATATCTATTGTAATTTTATTTCACCTTTGGGAAGTAGAGTACAGTGGATCCACCCGCTCTAAAAGTAAAATTTGGTAAAATCATAGCAAAACATACCCAAAACGTATGCAAAATCATACTAAAAACAATATAAAACAGGGTAAATTCATAACTATATTCTAAAGAAGAGGGGGTGGATTCAACTACCCCATCCGCACCACCGAAAAAATT
>JAHKZS010000066.1 GCA_020626545.1 bacterium | reverse complement strand
GGACGTTCTCTTAACAGGCGAGATTAAACACCACGAAATTCTCGACGCGAACAAGCTCGGTATAGCGATAGTTGACGCGGGACATTTTAAAACCGAGGACATTGTAATCACTCCGTTCACCGAAAAGCTAAACGAAAAGTTCCCCGAAATCGAGTTTATACGAAGCGAAGAATGCGATGATAAAATTAAATATTTATAAAAATTAACACCTCTTTAATAAGGGGTGTTAATTATGTAATAAAACATTCACGCTTATATTTCTTTTTAAGAATTTCGTAACCCTGATTACAAGCTTTTAATTGCAATAAAGAATTATATAAACAAAATGTAAGTATTGTAAAAAAATAATTGCAATATCTGTCATTATTTGTTATAATGTAATGTGATTAAAAGTGTAAGTATGTAAAGGTGAAAAATGCGTATTCGTAAAAAGAAATGGGCTGAACCCGAGCTTAACGCGTGCGGGTTTTATATTGCCGAACCGAAAGCCTATAAAAACCGATGGAAAGACTTTTTTAAAAACGATAATCCGATTATGCTCGAGGTAGGCTGCGGGAAAGGCTCGTTTGTCGGACAGATGGCTCTTTTACATCCCGAAATTAACTTTATCGCGGTCGATATTAAGCTCGATATGCTCGGGGTAGGACGCAGGAATATCGTTAAGATGTTCTCCGAAAAAGACAGAGAGGTTAACAATATCGCGCTCGTCCGCTACAACGTCGAGATGCTCGACGAGATTATCGGCGCGGATGACGGGATAGAGAGAATTTACATCAATTTCTGTAACCCTTGGCCGAGAGAAAAACATAAAAAACGCAGGCTCACCCATCCGAGAAAGTTAAAGCTCTATAAACAGCTTCTTAAAGACGGCGACGAGATTCATTTTAAAACCGACGACGACGAGCTTTTTGAGGAAAGCTTAGATTATTTCGAAAGCGAAGGCTTTAAGGTAGCAACCCTTACTTACGATTTACACAACAGTGAAATTAACCCCGAAACTACCCCGATGACCGAGCATGAAAAAATGTTCTCGGACGAGGGTATAAAGATTAAATATTGTATAGCGCAAAACGCAAAAAATTAAAAGAGATCAGTATGAAAAAATCAGCAGGAATAACAGCTTTAATCCTGAGTACGATAACGCTTTTCAGCGGATGTTCGCTCGGTTTAAACGACCCCGCACTTTTAAGCCCGCCAAAAATAACGGGCAGAGAGGCGGAGCTCGAGAACCTTATTTCTCAGACAGCGGACGGAAGCTATAAGCTCAAATATCCTTTAAGCGGAGAGTTCCGCTCGGCGATAATCACCGAGGATCTCGATTCCGATAACAAGGACGAGGCTATAGCGTTTTATCGTACGGATGAAAATATTACAAATATGCTCGTTATGTACGACACGGGCGGCGAGTGGAAAATCAGCAAAAATTTTGAGATTAAATTCACCGACGTCGACTGTGTACGGTTCGCGGATTACGATTTCGACGGCGTAGAGGAAATCTTTACAGGCTTTACTAACTCGAACGACTCCGCCTGCGAGCTGAACATATATAACTACACGCCTAAAGGTCATAAATGTGAAAAAACCGCATTTAAAACCGAATGCTCAAGCTTTACTACGGGAGATTACGACCGAGACGGTGGAAGCGAGATTTTAACCTTAACCCTCGACTCGAGCGAAAATGACGCTTCGGCGGTACTTTTCGATTACAATAAAAACAAACTTTACGCGCTCGACAGCTGTGATATGGACACGGGCGTTACTAAGTTCGAAAATATCTCGTCGGGACTTATAAACAAGGACACGATGGGTGTTGTGGTAGACGGACTTTTGGAAAACGGCTACAACAGCCAGATTATCTACTACAATAACTCGAAGCGTTCGCTTTTAAACTACCCGGTTTCAACGGATAAAAAAGGTAACTCAACTGTCCGCTCCGATAAAATTTACAGCGCGGATATTGACCGGGACGGTTATATCGAAATTCCTGTAGTTGACAGCAGCGTTTCCAAGGCTAAGTCAGAAAGCGAGACAGTAGCTCCCGTTATTAACTGGAGTTCGCTCAATACCAAGAACAACAAGCTCAGCGTAAAGGTAAAATGCGTGTCGAACTTCGAGTTCGGGTATTACTTTAAACTGCCCGAGAGTTTTTCCGAAACGACGGTAACAACTCTCTCCGAAAACAACAGGACGATGAAAATCTACTCGAAAAAATCTAATACCGCCGATGAGCTTATCGCCTCGTTTAAGATTTTCGACGTAGGAACCGCGAGCGACGAAATGAGCGGTTATTCCACTTTAGAGAGTTATAACCAATATATTTACACATACAAAATTGAATCTAATCCCCCGATAAGCATAAGCGGGGAAACTTTAAAAGAAAACTTTGCGCTTAACGAATAAGCGTTTAATATTGAAGTTTATAATTAACGGAGGTTAAAAACTATGAAAAAGGTACTTGTTTGCGAGGATGAATCCGCTATCCGCGACTTTGTCGTAATTAACCTGCAACGTGCCGGATATGAGGTTGTCGAGGCTGACAGCGGCGAGGCCGCTTTAAAGCGTTACGATGAAAACGGAGGAGATTTCGACGTCGCTATCTTGGACGTAATGCTCCCCGGAATCGACGGCTTCCAGGTTTGTAAGGAACTAAGAAACAAAAACGGCGGTCTCGGAATTATTATGCTTTCCGCGAAAACTCAGGAGATGGATAAGGTTACGGGACTTATGCTCGGAGCCGACGACTATGTTACTAAGCCGTTCTCTCCCTCGGAGCTTTTGGCGAGAGTTGACTCTCTCCACCGCAGAGTTTCGCTTGCTCAGGCTAACGCCGAGAACAACTTTAAAGAAGAACTTCATTCGGGAGACTTTACCCTTAACTTAAGAAACCGCGCGCTTCTTAAAAACGGCGAGGTTATCGAGCTTACTCAGGTAGAGTTTCAGATTATGGAATACTTCTTCTCGAACCCGGGCGAGACCTTAGACCGTACCGACATTCTCAGTCACGTTTGGGGCGACGCTTACGTAGGCGAGGAAAAAATCGTCGACGTTAATATCAGACGCCTTAGAATGAAGGTTGAGGACGAGCCGTCTAACCCGAAGTATATCGTTACTGTATGGGGACTCGGCTATAAATGGGACACTAACTAACTTATTATACAGAGATTAAAAAGGAGGCAAAAAGACTTTGTTTAAGGGTATTACCAGACGATGGGTATTCAGCACAATGCTGCTTATAGTTCTGATAATAATTCTGATTGTTACAGGTCTTATTTACGGAACTGCCTACCTTTTTAACAGCGAGGTTGAAAAAACTTTAACCACCGCGGGCTCGGAACTTACGTCTGTTTTCGAGAACTACGAGACGGACAACTCCTCGTCGTTCTCGTCGGGAGCTTCGAGTTATATCGAAAACTTCCGCCACAAAGAACAGATGGAGGTTATGGCGGTAAACTCCTCGGGTAGAATTATACTCACGTCGACGGGATTTTCCTACGACGAAAACGAGGATGTTAAGGATTTCGAAACGGCTAAGAATAACGGCAAGGGATACACCTTCAGGAACACCAACACAACCTCGGGTGAACCCGTTACAAGCTATATCCGTATTATAACTAACCATAACGGAAGCGTAGTCGGAGCCGTGAGGTATGTTGTTTCAACCACTAACGTGAATAACCGCATTGTAATTATAACCGCGATAATTATTTTCGCGGGGCTTGCGGTACTGTTTATCGTTATATTCTCGAGCTCGTATTTTATACGCTCAATCGTTACTCCCGTAAGGGAACTGAGCGAAACGGCGAATAAAATCGCGCACGGAGATTTCAGCACAAAGATTGAAAAAAGATATAACGACGAAATCGGCGACCTCTGCGACGCTATTACCGATATGGCGAAGGACTTAGAGGCTACCGAACAGATGAAAAACGACTTTATCTCGCGAGTATCGCACGAGCTGAGAACTCCGCTTACCGCTATTAAGGGCTGGGCGGAAACTATGCAGATTTCGGGCAGAAAAAAGCTCGACAGAAGAACATTCGACAAGGGTATGGACGTAATTATTAAGGAAAGCGGTCGTCTAACCGGAATTGTTGAGGAACTTCTGGACTTCTCTCGTATTCAGACGGGAAGAATGGTGCTTATTAACGAAAAGCTCGATATACTCGCCGAACTTGACGAGGTAATCTATATGCTTAAAGACCGCGCCGTAAACGAAAACAAACACCTTATTTACGACGAGCCGGTAGAGATTTTCCCGCCCGTATACGGCGACAGAAACCGTCTTAAACAGGTCTTTATAAACGTAATCGACAACGCTCTTAAATACACTCCCGAGGACGGAGTTGTAGCTATAGAGATAAAATACGATAAAAAAACCGACGCGGACAATATTATAATAACTATTACGGACACGGGATGCGGTATTCCCGCCGAGGATTTACCCAAGGTTAAGGAGAAATTCTATAAAGCCAACCAAAAGGTAAACGGCTCGGGAATCGGTCTCGCGGTCGCGGACGAAATTGTACAGCTTCACAAAGGCAAGCTCGATATTGAGTCGGGCGTAGGCGTCGGAACTACGGTAACAATTACTCTCCCTATTTTATCTGAAAGTAAGGAGTCAAAATAAAAGGTGATTTTATGAGTAAAAACGAGACAAAAAAGATTACTTCAATCGGCGGAAGCGCGCTGATTGAGGGAATTATGATGCGCGGGCCTAAGAAAAGCACCGTCGCGGTACGTACTCCGAACAGCGAAATTTATACGGAGGACGTAGATATTAAATTTTTAAGCCAGTCGAGTAAATTCTGGCGTTTGCCCTTGATAAGAGGCGTTTCGGGTATGATTGACTCGATGCGTTTAAGCTACAAGAGTCTTATGATTTCAGCCAACAAGGCGATGGAGGGTATCGACGAGGAAGAGGAAGAAAAAGAACCCGGCAAGTTCGAAAAATGGCTCACCGAAAAATTCGGCGACAAGATTATGAAAATACTTATGATATTTTCGAGTTTAATCGGCGTAGCTTTAGCGGTACTTCTGTTCTTCTTTTTACCTACTTGGATTTTCGGGTTACTCGGATTAGCGTTCCCCGCTTTAAACGGCGGAGCTAACGAGTCCATTGCTTTCTGGCAGTCGGTTATAGAGGGTATATTAAAAATAGCAATCTTTATTTCGTATATACTGATTGTATCTATGACGCCCGATATGAAGCGTGTTTTCCAGTATCACGGAGCCGAGCATAAGACGATTTTCTGTTACGAAAAGGAGCTCGAGCTCACTCCCGAAAACGTTATGAAACAAAGACGTTTCCACCCGAGATGCGGTACAAGCTTTATACTTCTTATGCTTTTAGTCGGAATTATTATCGGTCTGTTTATTCCTAAGGGAGTATTTTTAAGACCGCTTATAAAGATACTGCTTCTGCCCGTTACTATGGGTATCGGCTATGAGCTTATAAAATTCTGCGGTAAGCACGATAATATTGTAACGAGAATTATCGCCGCTCCGGGACTTTGGGCTCAGAGAATTACCACTAAAGAACCCGACGAGAAAATGTGCGAAGTCGCTATCAAGGCTATTGAGGCGGTTATCCCCGACGACGGATCGGATATTGTAAAAAATGGTTGCTGTTAAGTTTTTATATAATAAAGCTAAAGAGGAATTAGATAAGGCAGGAATTTCGGATCCTGCCTTTAATTCTATGTGCTTAATCGAAAAGGTTTTTAATGTAAATAAGGCTCAGCTTATGGCGGAAAACATAACCGCCGACGATAAAAAGGGCGCCGAGTTCTTAACTCTTTTAGGGCGCAGGCTGAGCGGAGAGCCGTTACAGTATATTCTCGGAGAATGGGAGTTTTACGGCTATATATTTAAGGTGGGTAAAGGCGTTCTAATCCCGAGGGATGATACGGAAGTTCTGTTAAGACTTTCGCTCGACTTCCTGAAAGATAAACAGAACGCTCGGGTCTTAGACTTATGCTCGGGAAGCGGAGCGTTAGCTGTCGCCATAGCTAAAGAAACCGACGCCGAAGTTTACGCGCTCGAAAAATCAGCCGAAGCTCTCCCCTATCTATGCGAAAATATCAACATAAACAAGGCGAATATCGAGGTTGTCGCGGGGGACGTATTCTACTGCGCGGACGAGTTTATGGATAAAAGCTTCGACCTTATTATCTCTAACCCGCCGTACATTATCACCGACGAGATTGATACCCTCCAAAAAGAGATTTCGTTCGAGCCGAAAACCGCGCTCGACGGCGGAGCTGACGGACTTAAATTTTACCGCGGTATTATAAAGGACTACACCTCTAAACTAAAGAGCGGCGGAATGATTGCTTTTGAAATCGGCGAGGGGCAGTTCGAGGCGGTCAAAACCCTTATGGAGAACGCGGGAGTGAAAAATATAGACTACAAACTCGATTTAGGCGGTATTCAGAGGGTTGTTTATGGTACAGTAGATTGAATTTAGAAAATTTGTTCGTACTTTTTAACGCTTTTATATTGATTTTTTTACCGCTATAATTTATAATTGTATAGTAAGTTTTATAGATATAATATTGATAAAAACGGAGGTAATGAAAATGGCAGTTGATAAGGCTAAAGCTCTTGAAACAGCGATGACTCAGATTGAAAAACAATTTGGCAAGGGCGCGGTAATGCGCTTAGGTCAGAATCAGCATATGGCGGTTGACCATATTTCTACAGGTTCGCTCTCACTCGATATAGCCCTCGGTATCGGAGGACTTCCGAGAGGTAGAATCGTAGAGATTTACGGTCCCGAATCTTCGGGTAAAACTACGCTTTCGCTCCACTGTATCGCGGAAGGTCAGAAAAACGGCGGTAACGTAGCGTTTATCGACGTTGAGCACGCTTTGGATCCAGTTTACGCACAGGCTTTAGGCGTAGATATTGACTCGCTTTTAGTTTCTCAGCCGGACACAGGCGAGGACGCTCTCGAAATCGCCGAGGCGCTTATAAGAAGCGGAGCTATCGACGTTATCGTAGTAGACTCGGTAGCGGCTCTCGTTCCGAAGGCTGAAATCGAGGGCGAGATGGGCGACAGCCACGTAGGACTTCACGCAAGACTTATGTCGCAGGCTTTAAGAAAACTCGCGGGCGCTATTAACAAGAGCAACTGCGTAGCTATCTTTATCAACCAGCTTCGTGAGAAGGTCGGCGTAATCTACGGCAACCCCGAGGTTACAACAGGCGGACGCGCGCTTAAATTCTACTCCTCCGTTCGTATTGACGTCAGACGTATCGAAACTCTTAAACAGAACGGCGAGATGATAGGTAACCGCACAAGAGCCAAGGTTGTTAAGAACAAAATCGCTCCTCCGTTTAAGGAAGCGGAGTTCGATATTATGTACGGCCAGGGTATCAGCCGTATCGGCGAGCTGGTGGACTTATCCGTTAAGGCGGACGTTATTCAGAAAGCCGGCGCGTGGTTCAGCTATAATGGCGAACGTTTAGGCCAAGGCAGAGAGAACGTTAAGGACTTACTCTTAAATAACCCCGAACTCGCCGAGAAAATCGAAAAAGACCTTTGGGATAATATAGACAAGCTCGGCCCCAAGAAAAAGGCGGCTCCCAAGGCTAAAGCCGTAGCGGTTAAGGAAGAAGCAAAGCCCGCGGCAAAATCCAAAAAAGCTAATATAGACGTATTAGTTGAAGACTGATGACTATTACAGACATCGTTCCTAAACGAAAGAAACTCTCCGCCATTTATATCGACGGAGAGTATGCTGTTAAAATAGACACCGAAACCATTATCGCGAGCAATTTTTCGGTCGGAAGCGAGATTACGGACGAACAGCTAAAGGAGCTTATCGACAGCTCCGAGGAAAAGCGTGCCAAGGAAAAGGCGCTTTGGCTTTTGTCCTCCCGCGACCACAGCAAAAGAGAGCTTGAAACCAAAATCCGCAGAACCGCAACCGCCGATTCGGCAAAAAAAGCGGTCGAGCGTATGGAGGAACTCGGGCTTGTGAACGACGAAAAATTCGCCAGACGTTACGCCGAGGAGCTTATAAACGTCAAGCACTTATCCGTGCGCGGAGCTAAATACAAGCTTACCGAAAAGGGTATCGACAAGGACTTAGCCGACGAGATTTTAGAGGAACTCGACCCCGACCCGAGAGAGCATATCGAGATTCTAATCGAGCGAAAGTACAGAAAAAATCTTTCGGACGAAAAAGGCAGGCGCAAAGCCGTTGCCGCTCTGCAAAGAATGGGCTACTCCTGGGGCGATATTAAAGCGGTAATGAGTAATTATTTTGAGGACGAATACATATGAAATACAAAGTGGGTATAGTATCTTTAGGCTGCGCCAAAAATCAGGTCGACGCCGAGATGCTGCTTGCGAAACTAAATAAAAATGATTTTGAGATAGTCGAGGACGTCGCTATGTCCGACGCCGCGATTATAAACACCTGCGCGTTTATCGAACCCGCCAAGCAGGAGAGTATCGAGGAAATTCTCGAGCTCGCCAAGCTTAAAGCTGAGGGACAGATTAAATGCCTTATCGTTACGGGTTGTTTAGCCGAGCGTTACCAAAAGGACGTTATGAAGCAGATGCCCGAAATCGACGCGTGCGTCGGTATAGGCGCTAACGATAAAATCGCCGAGATTATAAAAAACGCTTTACTCGGCGAAAAGCAGGAGATATTCCCGCCTAAAGAGGAGCTCAAGCTCGAGGGCGAGAGAATCCAGAGCACGCCCCGCCACTACGCTTATCTCAAAATAGCGGACGGTTGCGATAATCACTGCACCTACTGCGCTATTCCGATGATAAGAGGCAGATACCGAAGCCGTAAGATAGAGGACTTGGTAAAGGAAGCGAAATGGCTCGCCGAGGGCGGAGTTAAGGAACTTATCGTAATAGCCCAGGACACCTCGTATTACGGAACCGACATTTACGGAAAATCTGAGCTTCCGAAGCTTTTAAGGGAGCTGTGTAAGGTTGAGGAATTAAAGTGGATACGCATGCTTTACTGCTATCCCGAACGCATTACCGACGAGCTTATCGACACCATAGCGAGCGAGGATAAAATCGTAAAATACCTCGATTTACCGCTTCAGCACTGTAACAAAGAACTCCTGAAGGTTATGAACCGCAAGGGAAGTTACGAGGAGCTTTCGGCGCTTATTAAAAAGCTCAGGGACAGAATCCCGAACCTCACCCTGCGCTCGACATTTATAACAGGTTTCCCGGGCGAGAGCGAGGAGCAGTTTGAGGAGCTTTCGAGGTTCGTAGACGAAATCAAGTTCAATCGTATGGGATGTTTCCCCTATTCTCAGGAGGAAGATACTCCCGCGGCGAAGCTTCCCGACCAGATTGACGAGGATATAAAGCAGAAACGCGCCGAGATAATTTTTGAGCAACAGCAGGCGATTATGGAAAATTACGCCGAGCAGTCTATCGGAAGCGAAGTCGAGGTACTCGTAGAAGGATTCGACCGCTACGCCGAATGTTATTTCGGAAGAACCGCGGGCGATTGTCCCGAGGTTGACGGAAACGTATTCTTTACAGCCGGTGAAACTAAGCCCGCCTCGGGCAGTTTCGTAAAGGTTAAGATTACCGATTATCTCGGAATTGAACCTGTCGGCGAAATGATATAGAGAAAGAATGATTTAATGAATTTACCCAATAAACTTACAATTTTACGAATTGTACTCGTTCCGTTTTTTATCGCGGCGATTCTTATAGATTTTCCGTTTCACTACTTAGCGGCGCTGGCGGTTTTCGGCGCGGCGAGTTTGACCGATATGTTCGACGGTAAAATCGCCCGCAGACGAAATCTTGTCACTAATTTCGGAAAATTCAGCGATCCCTTAGCGGATAAAATACTCGTGCTTTCGGCGCTTGTGTGCTTTATTCAGGCGGGGCTGTGCGACGCTATTCTCGTTATAGTCGTACTGTTCAGGGAATTTACCGTAACGTCAATCAGGCTTGTCGCCGCGAGCGAGGGAAAGGTTGTAGCCGCGAATATTTGGGGTAAGGTCAAGACTGTTACCCAGATAACCGCTATAATTATTATCTTTGTGTTGCGGATTACGCTCGATATATTAAAAATGGTACCGATGGGCAGCGCGTTAATCTCAAATCTCAACTTTATTTTCTACATTATCGGTGAAGCCGCGCTGTGGATTTCGACGGTATTCTGTATAATTTCGGGCGTTATTTACCTAAAGGACAACAAAGATTTTATAAGTATGGAATAGATATTGGAAAGGTGTTTAAGATGATTTTATATAACACATTAGGACAGAAAAAAGAGGAGTTTATTCCGCATACCGAGGGCAAGGTTAATATGTATACCTGCGGCCCGACGGTTTATCATTACGCTCATATCGGAAATCTCCGCACATATATTATGGAGGATGTTCTCGAAAAGTACCTGCGTTACTCGGGTTACGACGTGACTAGAGTTATGAATATTACCGACGTAGGACATTTAACCTCCGATGCGGATACAGGCGACGATAAGATGGTCGAGGGCGCTAAGCGCGAGCATAAGAGCGTTATGGAAATCGCTAAGTTCTACACCGACGCTTTTTTCGACGACTGTAAAAAACTCAACATTAAAACTCCCGACGTAGTAGAACCCGCTACCAATTGTATCGACGAATTTATTAAAATGGTCGAAACCTTAATGGACAAGGGTTACGCGTATTTCGCGGGCGGTAACGTTTATTTCGATACCTCTAAGCTCGACGATTACTATGTATTTGGAAATATGAACGCCGACGACTTAGAAGTCGGGGTTCGCGAGGATGTAGATAACGACGAAAATAAGCGCAACAAAACCGACTTCGTACTCTGGTTTACTAAGTCAAAGTTCGAGGATCAGGCGCTTAAATGGGACAGTCCGTGGGGCGTGGGTTACCCCGGCTGGCATATTGAGTGTTCCTCGATAAGCATTAAGCACTTAGGCGAGTATCTCGATATTCACTGCGGCGGCGTTGACAACGCTTTCCCCCATCATACCAACGAAATCGCTCAGAGCGAGGCTTTCCTCGGTCATAAATGGTGTAATTACTGGTTCCACGTTCTTCACCTCAACGATAACACAGGTAAAATGAGTAAATCCAAGGGCGAGTTTTTAACCGTTTCTCTACTCGAGGAAAAGGGCTATAATCCGCTTGTGTACAGGATGTTCTGCTTACAGAGCCACTACAGAAAACCGCTTACGTTCTCTTACGACAGCCTCGACAATACCGCGAAGGCTTACGACAAGCTCGTTAAGCGTATCGGCTCGCTCAACGGTGACGGCGAGGTTGATAAAGCTAAGGCGGATGAGCTCGATAAAAAGTTTAAGG
>JAHKZS010000065.1 GCA_020626545.1 bacterium | reverse complement strand
GTTTCAACCAGTAACGTCATAATTAAATACATAACTGATACTGTGTAGAACGGTCCGTGAGATACCATAAAATCAATTGATTTTAAATAATCGCCTGAGTAGTAGACATTATAAGGATTTTGAGAATCAATCGCCGTATAAAAATACGGAAAAAGAAAAGAAATAAGATTCGCCAATACTACCACAGGGATTACAACCTTTAAACACCTTGTTTTCGGGATAAAATTAATCGCGATTATCTCGATTGCGAGCGTTACAACAATAACTATAGGTAAAATATCGGTCGGTCTTGTTTTTGAAACCCACTGCCACGACGAATTGGCGTGTACGGTTAACGGAATACATAACATAGATACTACCGCAATCAAGGAGAATAACTTTTTCAATTGTAACACCTTCTTATCTTAACCAGCGGGCTCCCTCAACAATGACGACATTACTGCCTACGGGCTAAACTCATTTAACCTTTACTTTCAGTTTCAGCTTATAGCCGTTCACAAAAATTTTGAGTGTGGTTTTACCCCTTTTCAGTCCGCGGATTTTTAAAACCTTAGCGGATTTTCCAGATACGAACGCGGCGTAAGATGTGTTTTTATACTTATTATTAACGCCCTTAACTTTTCCTTTTATATATACTTTGGCAATTGAACCGTATTTAACGGACAAAACTTTTATTTTTTTGCCCTTCTTATTCCTAAGCTTCGGGTTAGATTTTACTATAATTTTCTGAGATATGGGCTTGCCTCTTTTCTGGATAATTGTAACGGTAGCTTTGCCCTTTTTTAGCCCGGCGAAAACAAAACCTTTTTCATCGGTAACAAGCTTTACCACTTTTCTGTTAGAGATTTTCACCTTCTTTTTGCCGTATTCGGCGAAGAAATGATATAGCGGCGTGGTTTCGCCCGCTTTTATTTCTTCTTCGTTTTTATTTAAGCTGGCTCCGTTCACATCCGCTTTAGTTAGTATTGCGGAAATTTTCGCCAGATTTTTCTTAGAGATAACGCCCTTATTATAAGCGTTAATGAGTTTATACTCCTTATTGTGTTTATAGTCGTAGATATGAGCCGCGAACTCATCGTCACAAATATAATAAATATATTTATCTACGCAATATCCCCTGTAGCATCCGCTCGGCATACCGGCGTACTGATGGGTAAGATATATACCGTCCTTCAGCTTTTTAAAAATATCCAGCTCATAATACTTATTTTTCTTTTGTCTAAGCTTTAAGTAAACAGATTTCGGAGTTTCGGGCGAGGCTTTTGGAACGGATTCCTCTGGTTCGGTTACTCCGGGCTCAGCCACGGTAGCTGTAGTCGGAGGAATTGTATACGTCTCGTGCTCTATCCACGGAATCATTGCCGTACACTGTTCCCCGGGTTCAGTTGTTGGAATTTCGGTCGGAGTGGTAGTTACTGTAGTTTCTATCGGTTCGGTAGTTTCTTTTATATCGGATTTACGTGATACGGTAAACGAATAGTTTAGTTTTTTGGACTTAATTATATTCACTAAATCGTAATTATCGCCAAAAGCGGATTTCGGAATCTGCTCGTACGCTTCCTTGATATTTAAAATCTTTCCGTCATTCATAACGTAAAGTCCTAAAGCTTCGGGTTCAACGTTGCCTGTATGACCGCCGAACGCACGGAAAGCGTAATCGCCGAACTGAAAGTCGAGCACCCATTCTACAAGCGCCTTTTCTAAATCATTCTCATAGAAAAGATAGTAACCCGCGTAAATTATCCCGACATACTCAAGCTTAATATTGTCGTTATAGCGTTCTTTTACGAGCTTTTCGGCGTCTTTAACGGAGAAAATTCGGTAATTATACAGCTCGGGAGCGTTCTCCTTAGTCAGAGATACGACCTCCTCGATATCAGTCCAGCCCTTTTCGAAAGCTTCGGAAAGATAAATTCGTTCGCCTTCGTTCTTTAGATAAAAGCCGTTATCTTTTTCGGCGTTACCGTTATAATTCGTGATTATATAGCCGCCGTACTGATGGCTGAATTCGCACATCCACGGCGGAGACGGTACCTCATAATAATACAGCGGATATCCCGATTCTACGGTTCCGAGATATTTTTCAGAGAAAAACGGTTTGTCGTCGGCACCGTAAAAGTCGCTCTCCGAAACCGCGTAGCAGACAACAGATAAAGTCGAAATTAAAAGCAGACAAGCTAAAAATACAGCCGTAAATTTTTTCATAAATGTCACTCCTTATAAAGCTTCTATATACTTTAACCCTGAAAGTCTTAAAAATGTGACATTATTCTTTATTATTTTTATCATCTTTATTGTTTTTCTTTTTGCGGGTTAAAAAATACATAACTCCCGCGGTCAGAAGCGATGAAGCTAAAATCAGGCAGACTATAAAGTAAGGCGAGATTTTTGTACTGCCTAAAACATTCTCGTAATCGGACAAATCGCCTCCCTTTTCAGAGCCGGAGTTGTCGTCTTTTTTAGAGCTTTTGGTAACTTCTTCGGTCGAGTTATCGGAATACACGTATCCGTCGGCGGACACTCCGCCGCCTTTCGCGGATTTAGCCGAAGCCTCTCCCTTTTCGTTAACGCTCACTCTGCATTTAACGGAGCTCGGCGGAGTAAAGTTCTTCGCCTTTGAATCGACAAAATCGGACGCGGTGATATTTATAAATGAACTCCCCTGCTTTAACGTCTTAAATGTAACGCTGAAAAGCTGAGAGTTTTTATTTACATTAACGCCGTTAGGGCAGAGAAAAATCACCTTGACCGAGCCGTTCTTTTCGACCGATTTAACAGTCGCTTCGGGGAACGCGGCGGTCGTTTTTCGAAACGCCGCGGCGGATTTATCGTACTTCAGCGTAAATGTAGCCGCGGTTAAAACCTTGGGCGACTTAACGATTACGGGGATTTCGAACAGGCGGTTATTATCGGCGGTGATATTCTTAGTACCGAGGGTTGAGGCGGCGTTTGCGGAAAACGAAACCGCAAATAACATCAGCGCGATAAATATAGATAATAATCGTTTCATCCTCTCACCTCCGAGCAAATACTATTGTAACATATTATCACATAGCTTATTGTACAAAGTTTTTGCGGTGAATTTGTGTAAAACAACTAAACCACGGCAAAAGCCGTGGCTTAGAGCGTTTATTTTACTTTAACTTTCAGCTTTAATTTATAGCCGTTTACGAAAATTTTGAGGGTAGTTTTGCCCTTTTTCAGTCCGCGGATTTTGATTTTATCGGCGGAGCGCTTGGAAATTATCTTCGCTTTTTTCGTGTTTTTGTATGTATTCTTAACGGATTTAACCTTTCCGATAATCGTAACCGGCTTAGTTTTACCCTTTTTAACTGTAATCGACTTCTTGCTTAACGAGGGGTTATTTACAACTTTAGTTTTATAAACGTACTTAATATTTCCGACAACGGCGGCAATATCAGCCGTACCCTTTTTAAGCGCGGTAACCTTACCGTTTTTAACGGTTGCTACATTTTTATTCGAGCTTACAAATCCAGCGTCAAGCGCGGGAAGATTTACGGTCGAACCCGCCATTAGATTAACAGTTCCGCATAAGTAAGGAATTACAACCGGCTTTACAGGCTCAACGGGTTTTACAGGCGCGGTCGGCTCGGGAGTTGTCGGCGAAGTAACGGGCTCGCTCGAAACAGGCGGCTCGGTAACGGTAGTTTCAGAAGCCTCGGTAGTCGGCTGAGCGGTTGAGGGTTCGGGAGAAGTAGTTCCCTCGGGTTCGGTTGTCGAGATTTCAGTCGGAGCGGTAGTTGCCGTGGTTTCTATCGGTTCGGCAGTTTCGCTCGGTTTAACCTCGGGAGCCGAGGTAGTCGGCTCGGCGGTAGTAACCGCCGCGGTCGTAACCTGTTCGGTAGTCGGTTCTTCCGTAGTAGTTTCTTCGGTAGCCGGAACGGTAGACGTATCGATCTCGTAATAATCGGCGAGCCACTCGACGCGTTTATTACACCAGTTAACGTAAAAATCGTAATTCTCCGCGTAAGTCGCGAGAGGATATTTCATAACGTTTACATAGTAACGGCTTACACTCCAGCCTGCGCCCGAGAAGTTTCGCTCGATGGGCTTTTTATAGGTTTTATAGAACGTATCAATCACTCCGCCCTCGGAGTAAATGCTCTTAAAATACGGATAGTTTTCGACAAATAGCTTTTTAGCGGTATAGTTAAACCAATCGTAATCGCAGAGGTAGTTATAAAGATTTTTATTATTTATAAACAGTCCGTCGGTTTTATAGGACGAGGCGTAGTTCGAGGAAAAGTCCTTATTAACGTTGCCCGAGCTTAAATCGTAATCCCACGGCGGGCCCGCGTAGAGCTTGCCGTCCTTATAATAATAGAAAACGGAGCTGAAATTAAAGTCAACGGTTTTTAAGAACTCGTTTAAGATATAGAATTTAGAGAACGACTCGATGTCGATTTTACCCTCGATTTCTTCCTTAGTACCGTAACGAATTGTGCGTATAACATCATCTACAGTTGATTTAATATAGCTCGCCTGCTCCTCGGTCGGCGGATCGGGTTCGCTTATAGCGAAGCGCATACCGTTAGAGGTGATATAGGTGATGTCGTCCTCGACACGTGAGGCTTCTAGTTCGAGGAGAAAATCTTTTTTACCGTCGTTTCCTTTTAGGTCGATATCAACCCTGTCTTTGCCCTCGCCCACGGGCTCGAACAGCATATAACATCCTCTAAACGATTTGTCGAGCCACAGCTCTACCACCTTGAAATTAGAGGTGTACTGAATACCGAGCTTTTGGGCTAAGCTGAACGCGACATAGTTACGGGCTAAGGTCGGGTCGTAGACATTAGAGATAAGCGCCCATTTTTTACCGCTGCCCATAGAAAAGAGTTCCTTTTTCTTAGCGAATTTAAAGGTATAGGATTTCTTTCCGATACTGTCGAAAGCGGTGCTGTTGCCCCTTACCTTAAACACAACGCTGTCGGAGAGCGAGGTGTTGTCGATGTCGGTAATTTTTACCGAAGCGTCAACATAGCCGTCGGCTTTTTTAAGGTCAACTCCTTTACCGTTTTGGGTGGTTATTTCGATTTTCGGAACGTCAAGCTTAGTTGACTTATCGGCGGAATATACGGGGTATATCGCCGAAATCATAAGTATTAAAGTTAACGCGAAGGCGGTTATTTTTTTCATATTCTTCTCCAATCAAATAGTTTCTATCGCTTTAATCAGCGCGCCTAAGACCTGTTTTTTACGGCTTACTACGCCGTCGAGTTTAACACAATTTTCGCTCGCTTCAACGTCGAACGCCGCTTCGACTATACCTTTAGCGCCCTGGCCGACATACAAAAGCTCAGTGCTTTCAAAAATAATATTAGTCAGCATCATAAACAGCAAATCGGAGTCGGACTTAGGAAGAAGCTCCTCCATATAGGGAAGCATTTTTGATTTAACCTTGTCGAGTTCACGGCGGCTCACGCTCGTTACCTGAGATACCGTAATAGCGAACTGTTCGGCTTTAAACTTTTTACAGTCGATATGGAAAATTTCGTCAGCGTTCTTCTTAGAAAGCTTGGAACCCGCGTTAAACATAGCGGTCGCGTAATCCTCAACATCGAGCTTAGCTATGCCCGCAAGGTATCGCGCCGTACTTTCGTCCAAAGGCGTACAAGTCGGCGAGCGGAACATCAATGTATCTGAAATAATCGCCGAACATAGAAGCCCCGCTATTTCGGGAGTTACGGAGATATTATTTTCCTTATACATCATAGCGATTATAGTCGCCGTACAGCCCAGGGGCTGGTTTCGAAAATAGATAGGGCTCATAGTTTCTACCGAGTCGATTCTATGGTGGTCGATAACCTCGACTACCTCGGCGGAACGGATACCGTCTACCGCCTGGCCCTTTTCGTTATGGTCGACGAGTATTACCTTTTGGCGCTCAACGTTAAGTAGATTTCGCTGGGAAATAATACCGACATATTTATCGTCGTTATCGAGAATCGGGAAGTACCTTATGCGGTGTTTTGAAACCGTGTTTTTAACGTCCGCGACGAGATCCTCGAGGTTGAACGTGATTATATTTTCAGTCCGCATAATATGACCTACGGGTACAGCCTGATTGATAAGCTTGGCGCAGGTGTATGTATCGAGCGGAGATACGATTACGGTACAGCCCGCCTCCTGAGCGATTTTTACAATCGTCTTGGAAACTTTTGCGCCGAGCCCGATTACAATACAGCTCGCCTTCATCTCGATAGCGCAGAGCTGGGATTCGTAGCGGTTACCGAGAAGCACCATATCGTGCTCGTCGATATAATCCTCCATAACGTCGGGATTAGCCGCGGCTACGACTACCTTTCCCCTATCGAATCGGTCGTCGGGATTACCTACGACTACCTCGCCCTGAAGCGTATCGGCGATATTGCTGTAGGGAGTTTTCGCCTTGGATAAGGCGCTCGCGTCCTGATCCTCCATATAGAACCGAGCCTGATCGCCCAGGGTTAAAATACCGCGAATTTTACCGCGCTTAGTTAAAATCGGCACGGTCTGGATATTCTGATCCCTCATATGTTCCCAAGCTCGTTTTAGTGAAATCTGCGGAGTTATTCCGTCAATCTCTCTAAAAGGAACGTCAAAGAGCCTCGGCTCGAGCGAGGTTATAAGGCGCGGAGGTTCTATGCCGAATTTTTTAAGCACGAACTCGGTTTCGCTGTTTATCTCGCCCGCTCGGCAGGGGATATATTTTTCGCCCGTTATTTTAGTTTTTAAATCGGCGTAACATATAGCCGAGCATATAGAATCGGTGTCGGGGTTTTTATGCCCGATAACAATAGTTGATTTCATAATTTCTTCTCCAGTTTAATATAACCAGTTTAGTACAAAATGATTATAACAGAACGGCTGTTACTTTTCAATAATAGTTAAGTTTTTCACAAAAGAAAATCCCCTTTGTTTTCGCAAAGGGGAGGATTTATTTTATAGCTTTTTATTGATTTGACAACTTCGCGGTTTTTAAGAATCTTCTTTTTGAAATTTTTTAGAAGTCTCTCTACAACCGCAATCTGTCCTAAACTCCGAAAATTCCGTTAGAATTCGGTTATTTTAATCCTGAATACACACTATTCGACTAAAGATTTAATAAACTCGAAGAAAAGAGGATGAGGCTTATTCGGACGGGATTTAAATTCGGGGTGATACTGGACTCCGACATAGAACGGTCTTTCGCTCAGTTCTACTGTTTCAACCAGCAAACCGTCCGGCGACATTCCCGATAGATTTAAACCCGCCTTTTCAAGCTCGTCACGGTAATCGTTATTAAACTCGTAACGATGGCGGTGGCGTTCGCTGATTTCCTTTTTCCCGTAAGCGCGGTACATTGTAGTATTTTCTTTTACTATACACGGATACGCGCCGAGGCGCAGCGTACCGCCTTTATCGATTTCGTCATTCTGACCGGGCATAAAGTCTATAACCTTAGGAACATTCCGCGCGAACTCTCCCGAATTCGCGTCCTTTATTCCCGCGACGTTTCGAGCGTACTCGATTACGGCAATCTGCATACCGAGACAAATTCCGAAATAGGATTTATTATTCTCCCGAGCGTACTCGGCCGCGAGAATCATACCCTCGATTCCGCGTTCTCCGAACCCTCCAGGCACAATAATTCCGTCCAGCCGCGACAGCTTTTCCTCGACATTTTCCGCGGTTATATCCTCGGAATCAATCCAGCTTATATCAACTTTAGCGTTGAGATAATACCCCGCGTGTCTGAGCGCTTCGGCTACGCTGAGGTAAGCGTCGTGAAGCTCGACATACTTTCCGACTAAACCGACATTAACGGTTTTCTCACGGTTTTTAATACGCTCTATCATATGTTCCCAATCGGTCAAATCGGGTTTATGGGATTTCAGGTTTAACTCACGGCATACTATATCGGAAATATGAGCTTTTTCGAGCATAAGAGGCGCTTCGTACAAGACGGGTAGAGTTAAGTTCTCGATTACACAATCGGGCCATACATTACAAAAACCCGCGATTTTGTCGAAAATAGCGCGGTCGGTTATCGGCTCGTCGGTACGAAGTATAATAATATCGGGAGCTACTCCGAGACCCTGGAGCTCCTTTACGGAATGCTGGGTAGGTTTACTTTTATGTTCTCCCGAGGCTTTGAGATACGGCACCAAAGTTACGTGAATATACAACCTGTTATCCTCGCCGACTTCGTGGCCTACTTGGCGGATAGCCTCGATAAACGGCTGGCTTTCAATATCGCCGATAGTTCCACCGATCTCGGTAATAACTACATCGGCGTCGGTTTTCTTTCCGACCGAATAGATAAACCGCTTAATCTCGTCGGTAATATGGGGAATAACCTGAACGGTTTTTCCGAGGTACTCTCCCCTGCGCTCTTTAGCGAGTACGTTTGAGTACACTTTACCTGTAGTAAGGTTCGAAAATTTGTTTAAATTTTCGTCGATAAACCGCTCGTAGTGGCCGAGGTCAAGGTCGGTTTCGGCGCCGTCTTCGGTAACGTAAACCTCGCCGTGCTGGTACGGACTCATTGTGCCCGGATCTACGTTAATATACGGATCGAGTTTTTGAGCGGCGACTTTTAATCCTCTCGCCTTAAGCAAACGTCCGAGCGACGCGGCGGTTATACCTTTACCGAGTCCCGAAACAACGCCTCCCGTAACAAATATATATTGAGTCATTTTAAAGCTCCTTTC
>JAHKZS010000064.1 GCA_020626545.1 bacterium | reverse complement strand
TATAATTATTATTAAATGAACTAAATTGTAGTACTGCTTTAAATTGAGTTAACTCATTTAAATATCCTTAAAATAGGGGTTGTTCCCTTGTTTGTTTAAAAGGCCCTTCCCTGAATTATACAAAATATTCATTTTGTATAATTTTCTATATAAGAATTAATACCTTCTCTCCCTATGATATAATAAGAAAAATTGAGGTGATACTATTATGGCAGTTAACTTTATGGATGAAGCTCCGGATATTATAAAACAATTTTTGCTTTATATGCAGAATATTAAAGGTCGCGGTATTAATACTGTCGATGGATATTATTTAGATTTGCGAACATTTTTCAGATTTGTTAATATGCATCGTAAGCTTGTTGACAGTTCGCTGGAGTTTGATGAAATAAAAATTGATAACGTTGATATAGATTTAGTTCGTTCAGTTACTTTACGTGAAACTTATGAGTATATGTATTATCTTCAGCGTGAGCGCGACAATAACCAAGCTTCCCGAGCTCGTAAGACTTCTTCCCTAAGGCAGTTTTACAGATATTTAGAGCGTGAGCATATTATAGATAAGAATCCTTTAAAAGATCTGGAGACTCCTAAAAAGAAAAAGTCTTTACCTAAATATCTTACTTTAGAGCAGTCTATCGAGCTTTTGAACGCTGTTGACGGTGATAATTATTATAGAGATTATTGTATATTAACCTTGTTTTTAAACTGCGGTTTACGTTTATCTGAGCTTGTAGGGCTTAATTTTAGCGATATTCGTACTGATAATACAATGAGAGTTCTAGGTAAAGGTAATAAAGAACGAATCATTTACTTAAATAAAGCGTGCGTTGACGCAATAAACGCTTATAAAGAGGTTCGTCCTGTAGACGGAGTTAAGGACAAAAACGCGCTGTTTATCAGCCGTAACCATAACAGGATGTCTCCTAAAACCGTTCAAGCTATGGTGTATAAATATTTAGAGAAAATCGGTTTAAACGCACAAGGTTATTCCTGCCATAAATTAAGACATACCGCCGCTACTTTAATGTATCAGACAGGCGATGTTGATATAAGAGTTTTAAAGGATATTCTCGGCCACGAGAACTTAGGAACTACAGAAATTTATACTCACTTATCAACACAACAGCTTAAACAAGCCGCCGAAAGTAATCCTCTTGGAAAAGTTAAACCTAAAGAATAAAAGCTATCTCATTCGAGATAGCTTTTTCTTATAAATTAAATTCAGAGAAATCGAATGTCGCGAAATAATCCTTAGGAGTTTCAGCTCGTCTAATTAATTTAAACGAACCGTCCTCGCCAAGTAAAACCTCCGCTGATCGAAGCTTCCCGTTATAGTTATATCCCATCGAAAAGCCGTGAGCACCTGTATCGTGAATATAAATTATGTCGCCGATATCTATTTTGGGTAACATTCTGTCTATAGCGAATTTGTCGTTGTTTTCACATAATCCTCCCGTAACATCATACTTAGTGTCGCAGGGTTTATCTTCTTTTCCAAGAACTGTGATATGGTGATATGAACCGTACATAGCCGGTCTCATAAGGTTAGCCGCGCATGCGTCAAGTCCGATATAATCTTTATAAATATGCTTTTCGTGAATAGCTGTAGCTACTAAAGCGCCGTAAGGAGCGAGCATATATCTTCCAAGCTCAGTAAAAATCGCTATATCCCCCATTCCCTCGGGAACAAGGATTTTTTCGAACTTTTTACGAACTCCATCGCCGATATAAGCGATATCACTCTTAGGTTCTTCAGGCTTATAATCTACTCCTACACCGCCCGAAAGGTTGATAAACTTAATTTTTACGCCTGTTTTTTTATGAAGCCTTACAGCGAGATTAAAAAGTATGCCCGCAAGCTCTGGATAATACTCGTTTGAAACGGTATTTGAAGCTAAGAAAGCGTGTATTCCGAACTCCTCTACGCCTGCGTCTTTAAGCTCTAAGAAAGCCTTTTCCATTTGTTCCTCGGTCATACCGTACTTGGAATCGCCGGGGGTATCCATAACCTGAACCTTATCCTCGCTGCCGCCGAGTTCAAATACTCCGCCGGGATTATAACGGCAACAAATCGTCTTAGGGATTTCGGGTAAAATACGCTTTATAAAATCAACGTGAGTGTAGTCGTCAAGGTTGATATAAGCGCCCATCTCATAGGCCTTTATCATATCTTCCTCGGGAGTTACATTGGAGCTGAACATAATATCGCTTCCGCTGATTCCGCAAGCCTCACAGAGCATAAGTTCGGTGTAAGACGAGCAGTCCATTCCGCATCCTTCTTCTTCTAAAATCTTCATAAGATACGGATTTGGTGTAGCTTTTACGGCGAAATACTCTTTATAGCCTTTATTCCAGCTAAAAGCTTTATTTAAAGCTCTGGCGTTTTCTCTTATACCTTTTTCGTCATAAATATGAAAAGGAGTTGGTATGTCTTTTATAATCTCTTTAGCCTTATCTAGAGAGAGAAAAGCTTTTTTTTGCATAGTTTTAATCCTCCATACTGTTTATATATTCCTCGATTACCTCTTTTACATCGTCCAGCCCTTCCCCGCTGACCGCGGAAAATGGAATTAACTCGGTACCCTCGAATTCCTCAAGTTCGTCGAGTGCTTCGTTAATACGTTTCTCGTACGCTGTTTTCTTAAGCTTGTCCTTTTTAGTAAGCACAATTACAAACGGCGCGTTGCTTTCATATAGAAAACGTATCATATCGTAGTCATCCTTAGTGGGCTTATGACGCAAATCAATAATCTGAATGATTAAAGCGATATTCTTTGACGTTGATAAATAACCCTCTACTAAATCAGCCCAACGCGCTTTTTCGGCTTTTGAAACCTTTGCGTATCCGTATCCGGGTAAATCTACAAAATAAAAGTTTTCGCCTTTGTAGTAGTTTATAGTAGCTGTTTTACCGGGCTGGGAACTTACTCTTGCGAGCTTTTTACGTCTCGCGAGTTTATTAATTAGCGAACTTTTACCTACGTTAGAATGTCCTGAGAAAACAATTTCCGGCATATTTGTATCAGGGATTTGCTCTACCGTACCCGCGGCGTAATTGAATTCTATTTTTTCAAAATTCATATTATCACCTACTGTCTTACAGCCGCGGAACCCGAATTGTTTTTAGGAAGATAAACACTTTCTTCTTTATTAACAACTAACGGTTCTACTGTAGCGTCGCAGAGGACTTCGGTAAAGTACTCACAAGGTATAAACTCAATAGCGTTTTTTACCTCATCGTCGATTTCTTCTAAATCAGGTAAATTAGATTTAGGTATATAAACCTTCTTAATACCTGCCTTATAAGCCGCCATAGCTTTTTCTTTTAAGCCGCCTATCTGCAGAATTTTACCTCTTAGTGTAATCTCGCCGGTCATAGCAATATCTCGTTTAACAGGCTTATATGTGAGCGCTGAGTAAATTGCTGTAGTCATTGTAATACCCGCGGAGGGACCGTCTTTGGGAATAGCTCCTTCTGGAGCGTGAATATGAATATCGTACTTTTCGTAGAAATCCTTATCTACTTTGAGATAATCGCTGTGTGATCTGATACAAGTTATAGCCGCTTTAGCGCTTTCCTGCATAACATCTCCGAGCGAGCCTGTTAAAATAATCTTGCCCTTGCCTTCCATAATGGCAACCTCTATCGGAAGTAGTGTTCCGCCAAAGGCTGTCCAAGCAAGACCGTTAACCATACCGATCTCATCTTTAGCTTCGAGTTTATTATCGGTATATTTCTTTACTCCGAGATAATCGGGTATGATTTTATCGGTAAAGCGGATAGTTTCTTTATCGCCGTTAACATACTCTACAGCAAATTTGCGTATAGCTTTCGCTATTTCCTGCTCTAAGCGTCTGACTCCCGCCTCACGAGTGTAGTAGTCTATAATAGTATAAATGCCGTTTGGAGAGAATTTAACGGTTTTATTATCAAGACCGCTCTCCTTAATCTGTTTTGGAATAAGATGTTTTTTTGCGATGTTAAACTTCTCTTCACGGGTATAGCTATCGAGATTTATAATCTCCATTCTATCGTAAAGAGGCGCTGGGATTGCGGACGCGTCGTTAGCGGTAGTTATAAATATTACCTTGGATAAATCAAAAGGTACTTCTATATAGTGGTCTACAAAGCTGTTATTCTGTTCGGGATCAAGGACTTCGAGCAGAGCGGAAGTGGGATCACCTTTATAGTCCGCGCCTAGTTTATCAATCTCGTCGAGTATGATAATAGGATTATTGGTACCGGCGGTTTTAACAGCGTTTATAATTCTTCCGGGCATAGCTCCAATATAAGTTTTTCTATGACCTCTTATTTCAGCTTCGTCACGAACTCCGCCTAATGAAATTCTGGCGGATTTTCTTCCGATAGCGTCGGACAGCGATTGAGCTATTGAGGTTTTACCCACTCCCGGAGGACCAACAAGACAGATGATCTGTCCTTTTATATCGGGGTTAAGCTTTCTCACCGCAAATTGTTCGATAATACGCTCTTTTACTTTATTTAAACCGTAATGGTTCTTGTTGAGCTTGCGTTCGATTTGCCTTAAATTAAGTTTATCTACGGTAGAGTTATTCCATGGAAGATCAAGTATAGTGTCAAGATATGTACAAATTATTGGTACATCGTGGCTTCCCATAGGCATTTTTGAGAGCTTATCGCACTCTTTTAAGAGCGATTTTTCTGTATCTTCCGGAAGATTTAATTCTAATATTTTATTTTTGTATTCTTCGCTTTCGCTCGAAGGGTTATTATCTTCGCCGAGTTCTTCCTCTATAACGCTTTTTTGTTCTCTAAGAAAGTACTCACGCTGCGATTTATCAATTTTTTGTTTAGCTTTCTCCCCTATTTGTTCCTCGATTTTTAATATGTAGATTTCTTGGCTGAGTATGTCAAGGAGAGTGTCGAGCCTCTCGACTACATCTATCGTTTCTAGAATTAGCTGTTTATCGTTAAAGTCCGGTAAAGTATTACCGGCGATAAAGTCCGCTAATTCTCCGCCGTTATCACATGTAGCAACCCTGAATAAAACGTCGGATGAAAGCTTAGGAATAAGACGGGCGTAATTATCAAAAGCGCCTTTAATCTGTCTGGTTAAAGCAATCTCGTGAGTAGTTGGAGCATCTATATCATCTTCAAATGTATGAACAGAAGCGAATAAGCACTTACGATTATTTATAAATTCATTTATATAGGCACGCTTTAAACCTTCTACTATAACACGAGTAGTGTCATCAGGTTGTTTTAATACCTGTACTATCCTTGCGACTACACCGATAGAGAATAAATCATTCTTGTCGGGTTCTCTAACCGCGGGATTTTTTTGAGCGACTAAAAAAATAAGCTGGTCGCTCTTCATAGCGAGATTAATAGCGGTTTGGGACTGCTTTCTCCCTACGTCAAAATGCAGCATAGTTTTAGGAAATACTACTATACCCCTAAGCGGTAAGACAGGTAAATTGTAATCTGTTTTAACTATTTCCATATTACTCCTTAAAATCCAAAAGCTGTAGTGTAAAAAATTACATTACAGCAGATAGATTAATAATTACGAAACTTCTTCGGCGTCAATCACCTTAGAACTATCGATTCTTTTTGGTTTCTTTTTGTTATTTGAACGTTCAATAATCGGTTCGGAAATTTTATTTACTACTTCCTCATTGATTATAATTTTAGTAATAGTTTCATCGGAAGGCGTCTCGAACATTAATTCGTTTAAAATACTCTCCATAATACCGCGAAGCCCTCTCGCTCCCGTTTTCTGTTCTTTAGCGAGTTTCGCAATAGCGGCTAAAGCGTCATCGGTAAGCTCGAGCTCAACGCCGTCAAAGGCGAATAG
>JAHKZS010000063.1 GCA_020626545.1 bacterium | reverse complement strand
AAGGGCTAAGGGCTAAGGGCAAAGGGCTAAGGGCAAAGGGCTAAGGGCAAAGGGCAAAGAGTGTAGGATTTAGTAGACAGTTTCCTTGAGATAGTAGGGAATGCGACAGAGGAGGTGCCGTCTCCGGCTGAGAAACTGTCCAATTCCGAGCCGTATTGTCCATAATATCCGAACTATCCTCACGCCATGGGCGTGAATAACAAGGTTTATAAATCACTGATAACTGTCTACTGTTTTCTGTTTTAGGGCGAAGTTAATTAACATCCGTATTAATCGGGTAATCTACCTTCATCTTAACCCTGTATTTTTGTATAAGCGTAGCGTCTTTTATAGTAACTAGCTTGTCGCCGTCGATATCGGCGGCTTTTTTATTTACCGAATAGCCGTCGGAAATGTGCTTTTGAATAACGGTCGTGTCGAGTATATTAACCTTTCCGTTTCCGTCGGCGTCGCCGAGCAGTATCTCGCCGTCGCCGAAGCTTACGAAGTCGAAAACTCTGAGAGAGGGGAGAGCCTTTCCGTCCGCGCCGAAGAACGCCTGATTATCTACCGCCGAACCGCCGAAGTATTTGCCCGCGTCGTCGGGGTCAAACTCCTTGGAGTAACTCGAAGCCCATCCGCTTCCGAATTCTTCCCAAAGCTTTTTATTATTTTCGAGCCTTTCCGAGTACGCTTTAACGCCGAGCCCTGTAGTATCTCCAACAGAAATCCACGCGCCTTCCCAGTAAAACACGCCCAAGCCTTTTCCGTTATCGACGTTGTTAACGGCGCTCATAACAGCTCGAAGCTCGTCCGCCTGTCCCTGATACGAAAAATCCCAGAGCAGATTTTCGCCCGTGCAATTACTCCACTGCGACACGGTGTTCGCGTGGCCGTCGGTATCGTCTAAGGTGTTCGCGTAGGAGGTTTCGGTGACCATAACGTACTTGCCGTAATTTTTCGCCGCGTAGTTTAAAACCTCGGTGAGATTACTTAAACTGCCGTGCCAGTACGGATAGTACGAGGTCGAGAAAACGTCGTAGTCGATTTTATAGTCGTTTAAATAATCGGCAAGGCTTTTTATATATTCGGTGTTTTCAGGGTTGGTGAAATGAACGGCGATTTTAATATCCTTATTGAACTCTCGTACCGCCGAGCTTCCCGCCTTATAAATCTCAGCCATATTATCCTTGGAATATTCGCCCGCTATGCCGTTTGTGGTTTCGTTGCCGATTTGTACCATAGCGACTTCTCCGCCGACGGCTTTGATTTTTTCGAGCGAGCTTTTTGTAAACTCCTTAACCTTTTCCGTCTTTTGAGCGAGAGTTAAGTTTTCCCATTCCTTAGGCGCTTTCTGCTTAGCGGGATCAGCCCAAAAGTCCGAGTAGTGAAAATCTATGAGTAGCTTTAGCTTGTATTTAGCCGCGCGTTCGGCGATTTTAACGGCGATATCTATATCGTTATTTCCGCCGCCGTAGCCGTTGCCGTCCTTATCGAAAGGATTATTCCACACCCTTATTCTGATACAGTTAACGCCGTTGTCCGAGAGTATTTTTAATAAATCCTCTTTCTCATTATTAAAGTTCTTGAAGCTTACTCCCGAGTTTTCGAGCGAGATTACCGACGATATATCCATACCTTTTATAAAATCGGGGTTCTTAAACTCTATTTTTTCGATATTAACTTTTTCACTACTCGCGAAAGCGGTAGTTGAGAATCCCAAAACTATAGTTAATGATATTAAAATTGCGATAAGCTTTTTCATTTCTTACCTCTTGAGGAACTATTTTGTTACATTATAACACATTTTTAAATATTTTGGACTTTTTTTAAAAAATTGTTGAGTTTTTTCTGTGTGTAATGTATAATAAAATCAACTTTATGTAAATGAGGTGTTAACTATGAAAACTTACAAGAAAGCCTTATGCGGACTTTTATCCGTATTAATGGTTTTAAGCGTGTTTATAGCTGTGCCCGCGGGCGCTTCGGCTAAAGAAACCGCTAAAACCGAGGCGTCGGCTTCTCCCGACGAGGTTCAATCTCCCATTAAGAGCATTGAGGTCGACGACGTAACTCTCACCGAGGGTTTAGACGCTGACGGCGGTTATAAAATAATAGACGGTGTTACGTATTATTACACTAAGTACGACCCCGTTCCTAACTTCAGATTTAAGCTTCAGGACGGAAAAGTTGTAGAGAGTGACGGCGACGGTTGGATTTATTACAACGGTGTTTATGATGTAATAGATATAGAAACCGACCAGAGTATCGACAACGTATGGCGCGAGGGCGAATATACCGCCAAAGCTTCAATCGGCGGCTTTACCGCTGAGTTCAACGTAACCCTTAAAGAAAACCCGGTTAAAGACGTGAAGTTCTATGATGTTGATGTTTTTGAGGGAATTGACTGCATTAAAGATCAAGCCTATGTGGACGACGGCGCGGTTGACTGGGATCGTTATGAATATACTCCGGTATATACCGTTACTTTCAAAGACGGTACTACTATGAACAGCGACAAAAACGGCCGCGTTTATGAGCACGGCGAGCAATCTTACAACGGTCCTTATATAACGGATCTCCAGTCCTTTGATAATCAGTGGGGAAAAGGCGCTCATAAGGTAAAGGGCTTAATGTTCGGTATTGAAAAGGAGTTTAACATTAACGTTAAGGATAACCCGATTAAAGATATCGAAATCCCCGATGTTACCTTGTACGAGGGCATTGAGGTAGACGATTCCGACGACTATAACCGTTTTTATTATTTTCCCGACTATAAAGTTACCCTAAACGACGGTACTGTTATTGAAAGCGATGAGGATAACTATGTTGAGATTAACGGGTATTTTAAGTCTCCCGAATATTCAGACGATCAGAGCGAGGATAATGTTTGGACTGTCGGTAAACATACCGCTGTATTGAACCTCTGCGGATTCGAAAAGAAATTCAACATTGAGGTCAAGGCCAACCCCGTTAAAAAGGTTGAGGCAGAGGACATAGAGATAATCAAGGGCACTAACCTTGACGACGCTTATTACTACGGCGATGAAGATGATGAAGCAATCGCGTGGGCAAGATATATCTACAACGGCAAATATAAAGTTACCTTAAACGACGGCACTGTTTTAGAGAGCGACGGTGACGGAGAGGTTGAGTTTAACGGCAACGATCACCGTATGAGCTTTGAGGATGACCAAACCTATAAGTCGCAGTGGGGCTTAGGTACTCACGCCGTTAAGGGTACGATTCTCGGAAAAACTACCGGCTTTAATGTTAAAATCGTTGAAACTCCCGTTAAGAGCGTTGAGGTTCTTGGCGCGCCGGTTTCTATGATTGAAGGACAGAACGGCGAGTGGATTGACGACGACGACTATTATTTCCAGTACAACGTCTCAGTCCCCGCGCTTAAGGTTACATTTAAGGACGGCACGACTTTTTATACTAACGAGGGCGATGAGGTTATAGATTATAAAGACCTCTCCTACGAAATTATAGTTTCCACATACCAGAGTAAAAAGCACTGGAAACCCGGAAATACTTATTCCGCCGATTTAAATGTAATGGGCTTCGATACTAAATTCGATGTTAAGATTTTATATACTCCCGTTAAGGAGATTAATGTTAAACAGCTCGATCTCGTTGAAAACTACAATATGGAAGAGGGTTTGGATAAGTACGACCGCGATTATAAGTACTATGTAATAAACCCCGAGGAGCTCGAGTACACCGTTACCTTTAAGGACGGTACTACCGTCGAAAGTAAGGACGGAAAAATCGTCTACGAAGGACAGGAGTATTCTCTCGATGTCGAAACCGACCAGGATTCCTACGTAGTATGGGAGAGCCGTTACCATTATACATTTAAAGTATCTATGCTTGGATACACCACCGAAGCTCCCGTATATATTGATCCTGTACCCGTTAAAAAGATTGAGGTAGAGGATTTAACCGTAACCGAGGAAACGGGCGGAGAGTGGCAGGACGCTTCCGAAGAAGGCGCGGGCTACTACCGCTACGACGTAAGCGTACCTTATAAGGTTACCTTTAACAACGGAAGCGTCGCTTCTTCCGATAAAGACGGAGCCGTTGTGTACAACGGTAAGACTTACTATGCTGAGTTTGTAAGCGATCAGGGCTACGGAAGCCCTTGGGGCTTAGGCGAGCACAGCGCGTCTATTTCTATCCTCGGCGCTTCTAAGGATTATAAGGTTACCGTTAAACCCGTAGAGCCTGTTTACGAAACAGAGCTCAAGGTTACTCCCGTGAAGAAGACGCTATACGTAAAGGGAAGCTTTAAGCTTAAAGCCGACGTTAAAAACGGCGTAGGCGCTACGACTTTTAAGAGCAGTAATACTAAGGTTGCTAAGGTAAGTAAGAACGGTAAAGTTACCGCCCTAAAGAAAGGCACGGCGACAATCACCGTTACGAACAACGGCGTTTCCAAGGTGTGCAAGGTTACCGTTAAGAATCCCAAGCTCAAGGTTTCCAAGAAAACTCTTAAAAAGGGCAAGAGCTTCAAGCTTAAAATTGTCGGCAAAATCGGCAAGGCTAAGTTTAAGTCCGGCAACAAAAAAGTAGCTTCCGTTTCCAAGAACGGTAAAATCAAAGCTAAGAAAAAGGGTAGGGCTACTATCACCGTTACAGCTAACGGAGTTAAACTCAAGTTTAAAGTTAAAGTAAAATAATAAAGTAAAGGAGCTTCGGTTGAAGCTCCTTACTTTTTTGTATTCTGTTAACGCGTTAAGCTGGTCGCGTTTTGCGTAAATTATATTAAGTATATACACCCGCTTGTTATCATTATCAACACGGTAGTAGATATAAAAGTTTTTATAAATTTTACGTCTTACTCCGCGTGAGCGCCGCGGTTCGCCGTCAATTACGTTAATAGCCGCGGGAAAAGTTTCGAGCTTTTCGATTTCTTGTCTTATACCGCGGATGTATTTTAACGCGGTGTCAGGCGTTTCGAGTGTATTTGCGATAAGTTTTTTCATTTCTTACCTCGTGGGGATTTATTTATGATTCATTTTCATTTATTATAGCATAAAGCCGAGCCTTTGTGGTTCAATTTTTAAAAATAATGTTTATAAATGTTATTTTTTGGTCGAGTTTGCAAGTAAGTTAACAAAAACCACTCAAAATACACCCTTAAAATTGATAAATATATAAAATTTTGAATTTTTTTAAAAAAAACTTGCAATTTTAGCATCGCTATGTTATTATATTAAAGTGTTAAAAAGACATTTATTAATGCTTGTAAAGAATGGAGGCAATCAAAATGGCATTAAAGAACAAATATTTAGTTGATTTACTCGAAACAGTTAAAAAGCGTAACCAGGGCGAGCCTGAGTTTATCCAGGCTGTAACCGAGGTATTTTTGTCCCTCGAGCCTGTCGCTGAAAAAAGACCTGACCTCGTTGAAGCAGGCGTTTTCGAGAGAATTGTTGAACCCGAAAGACAGATTATCTTCCGTGTTCCCTGGGTTGACGACAACGGCGTTACACAGGTTAACCGCGGTTTCAGAATTGAGTTCAACTCCGCTATCGGTCCCTATAAGGGCGGTTTAAGACTTCATCCTTCCGTATATCTCGGAATTATTAAGTTCCTCGGCTTCGAGCAGATCTTTAAGAACAGCCTTACTACTCTCCCCATGGGCGGCGGTAAAGGCGGTTCCGACTTCGATCCTAAGGGTAAGAGCGACGGAGAGGTTATGCGTTTCTGCCAGAGCTTTATGACTGAGCTTTGTAAGCATATCGGCCCCGACACCGACGTTCCCGCCGGCGATATCGGTACAGGCGCTCGTGAAATCGGCTATATGTTCGGCCAGTATAAGAGAATCCGTAACGAGTTTACAGGCGTTCTTACAGGTAAAGGACTTACATTCGGCGGTTCCTTAGCTCGTACAGAGGCTACAGGCTACGGCGTATGCTACTTTACAGACGAATTATTAAAGGCTAACGGTAAGAGCTTTAAGGATAAGACTGTTGTTATCTCCGGTTCCGGTAACGTTGCTATCTACGCTACTCAGAAAGCTACCGAGCTCGGCGCTAAGGTAGTAGCTCTCTCCGATTCTAACGGCTATATCTACGACGAAAACGGTATCGACCTCGCTTTAGTTAAACAGCTCAAAGAGGTTGAAAGAAAGAGAATTAAAGAGTACGTTAACGTTCACCCCGAGGCTAAGTACACCGAGGGTTGCAGCGGTATCTGGACTATTCCCTGCGACATCGCTCTTCCCTGCGCTACTCAGAACGAGCTCGACGCTGAAGGCGCTAAGGCTTTAGCCGCTAACGGCTGCTTCGCTGTAGTTGAGGGCGCTAATATGCCTTCTACTCCCGAGGCTATCGACGTTTACTTCGAGAAAGGTATGCTCTACGGTCCCGCTAAGGCTGCTAACGCGGGCGGCGTTGCTGTATCAGGTCTCGAAATGAGCCAGAACTCCGAGCGTCTTTCCTGGACATTCGAGGATGTTGACGGCAGACTTAAGAAAATTATGAAAGAAATCTTCAAGTCTTGTGACGAAGCCGCTAAGGAGTACGGTATGGAAGGCAACTATATGGCAGGCGCGAATATCGCGGGCTTCTTAAAGGTTGCCGAAGCTATGAAGGCTCAGGGCTGCGTTTAATTAATAAATCATTGATAAAAGGCTTGCTTCGGCAAGCCTTTTATAGTTGATAGTTGATATTGGTAAGTAGTAATAACACTTGCAAAAAAACATATTATGTAATATAATAATAACATTATTTTTAGGAGGTAAACATTATGGTAGTAGTAACAACAGATACAATTTCAGGTAAGAATTTACAGACTTTAGGTCTTGTGTCGGGCAACACAGTAAGAGCTAAGAACGCTTTTAAGGACATCGGCGCGGGCTTGAAAAACCTCGTTGGCGGAGAAATCGGTTCTTATACTAAGATGCTCAACGAATCCCGCGATATCGCTCTCCAGAGAATGATTGAGCAGGCTCAGAGCATGGGCGCTGACGCTATCGTTGCCGTAAGATTCTCGACTTCTTCCGTTATGGAAGGCGCCGCTGAGATTATGGTAGCGGGCACAGCTGTAAAATTCGCGTAAAACCAGGTAACAGGTTACAGTTAACAGTAAAGCAGGAAACTCAGGTTTCCTGCTTTTTTGTGTT